>CANJFK010000169.1 GCA_947473535.1 Legionellaceae bacterium
ATAATAGGAGTAGTTTGTTCATAGGGTAAAGTATCCTGGATTTAGCCATGTTTTCATAGAAAAACAAGTAAAACAGTGCGAAAATATTTTTCTAAGACCCCCTAAAACAAAGGGCGAGAGGCTTGAGTGAGATCTGCTGGGAATACAAGGGCATTCGGTGAAACCTATGTGACTTTAATTCCGCAGCTACTTTGCCATTTATTAATGGGAATTATTTTGATCACATTGTCTGCCTATGCCAGATCAGCACCTGAAAGAAATATGGTCGATCGCATAGTATTATGGTAAAATCTAAGCCATTTTTCTAACTATCGTGGTCCGAGCATGACTAGTGATTATCGTCAATTTGAAAAACGCAAGCAAGATCACATCGAACTCGCGTTGATGCCGGTCAATCAAGCGGATGAATTTAATGCATTTGACAGCGTGTCATTAGTCCACGAGGCTTTGCCTGATATAGATTTTAATGACATCGATATTGCAAGTCTCCGGTTTAATCAATCGGTAAAAAAACCGTTTATGGTGAGCTCAATGACCGCAGGTCATCTTGATGCTGATGCGATTAATCGTCATCTTATTGCGGCGTGCGCACAAAGTGGCTGGGCGATGGGTGTTGGTTCTCAACGTCGTGAATTGACGGATGATAAGGCAGCGTTTGCCTGGCAACCTCTGCGCCGAGATTATCCTGGCGTGTCTTTATTTAGCAATTTGGGCATTGCGCAATTAATTTCTACACCACTGGCTTCCATAGAGCGTTTAACGGATGCCTTACAGGCTGATGCGCTCATTATTCATTGCAACCCGTTGCAAGAATGTATACAACCAGAAGGCACGCCGTTCTTTAAGGGGTGTTGGAAAATACTGGCTGATGTAGTAAAAACATTATCGTTGCCCGTGGTGATTAAAGAAACGGGCTGCGGTTTCTCGCAGTCTACGCTCAAGCGATTAAACGAAATTGGTGTTGCTGCTGTCGATGTGAGTGGTTTAGGCGGTACGCATTGGGGACGAATTGAGGGGCACCGCGCTATCGATGATCCCTTGCGTTATCAGGCGGCAGCGACTTTTCGTGATTGGGGTATTGATACCGTGAGTAGTGTCTGCTTTGCTTCTTCTTTAACGCCAACGTTCGAAATTTGGGGATCTGGCGGGGTTCGTCATGGATTGGATGCGGCTAAATTATTTGCATTGGGTGCTTCAACAGTAGGTTTTGCTAAACCGTTGCTTAAAGCGGCACTGGCTTCTACTGACATGGTGCTTACAGCGATGGCATCCATTGAATATGAATTGAAGGTTGCTATGTTTTGTACTGGTAGCCGTGTTTTGAGTGATTTGAAGGAGAAGGCATGTCGTTAGCAGAGAATGCCAGCCAATTATTTCAGGGCTTTTCTAAGTTGTCGCGAGACGAACGTTTCCAACGTTTGATGGACTTAGGCGCAATGACGCCCGATGATGTGTCTTACTTGCAGGAAGGCGGCATCCAGGATATGAATCTGGCGGATAAATTAATTGAAAATGTGATCGGTTATTTTCAAATCCCGCTTGGTGTTGCGACTAATTTTTGTATCGATGGTCGGGATTATGTGATCCCAATGGCGGTAGAAGAAACGTCGATTATCGCGGCGTTATCAAAAACAGCACGATGGGTAAGGCAACATGGCGCGATAACAACCCAGGTTATCGGTGATTGTATTCTTGGCCAGATTCAATTGGCAAAAATAACGGATTTTTACCGCTTTTCGACGATTTTTTCAGAAAATAGACAATTTTTTATTGATAAAGCGAATCAGGATGTAGCGGCAACGATGGTGCAACGTGGTGGTGGCGTCGTTGATCTGCAATTACGTAGACTGCCTCGTGCGGATGGTGGTGATATGGCCGTTATTCATTTGACAATGAATAGTTGCGATGCGATGGGCGCTAACATCATTAATCAAGTCCTTGAGTATTTAAAAACACCCATTGAACGTTTGACTGGTGAACAGGTCACCATGTGTATTTTGTCAAATTTGAATGATCAAAAACTTACCACTGCTCGTGTTGTTCTTCGGGATATAGAGCCTCTGTTGGGCGAGCGTTTGCAAGAAGCATCACTGTTTGCCGAAATGGATCCTTATCGCGCAGCAACACATAATAAAGGTGTGATGAATGGTATTGATCCCGTGTTGATTGCGACGGGTAATGATTGGCGTGCGGTTGAAGCGGGCGTTCATGCTTACGCAAGCCGTCATGGTCATTACCAAGCGATTACATCTTGGCGCTACCAGCACGGCGTACTGACAGGCGAGCTCACGGCACCTATTGTTGTTGGGACCGTTGGCGGTGTCACATCGTTGCACCCAACTGCCCGCATGTGTTTGCGCATGATGGGGATCGAATCAGCAAATCAATTATCCAGTATTATCGCGGCGGTGGGGCTGGTACAAAATTTAGGTGCGATCAAGGCGTTATGTACTGAAGGTATTATTCAAGGGCACATGAAACTACACCTTGATAATTTATTATTGGTTGCCGGTGCTACGGATATTGAAGTCCCCTTGTTGAAAAAACGCTTACAACAATGGTTGACTATCCATAAACGAGTGAGCCTTAGTCATGCCTGTGAATTGCTTGCAGAAATTCGAGCGGCTCAATTTACGTTAGGACTCTTGAAATGAAATGGGCTATTCCCGCCAAAACATTTTTGCTCGGAGAATATGCCGCTATTATGGGTTTTCCTGCGTTTGTTTTAACGACATCGCCCTGTTTTGAGTTGTCTCTATCAGATGATCCCGGTTTACATGGTATTCATCCTGAATCACCCGCAGGGCGATGGTGGCTTCAACAAGGTTTTTCAGATGTTGGATTGCAATGGCATGATCCTTATCAAGGACGCGGCGGCATGGGCGCGTCCAGCGCTCAATTTTTTGGCGTATACCTCGCACAACACTATTTACAAAAAAAAACAATATGCAAAACGGACATGCTCGACGCGTATTTTCAGTCGGCTTGGCAGGGCGTGGGCATGCGTCCAAGTGGTTATGACGTGTTGGCTCAATCCCTGCATGGTTGTGTGTATATTGATGGCCAGCAAGTGAAAAGCCAGATCTATTCTTGGCCTTTTACAACGCTAGCGTTTATTTTACTGCATACAGGCCAAAAATTAGCGACACATCATCATTTACAAGCATTAACGTTGCCAGGCCAGGTGGAACAATTAGCCAAAATCGTTGAGTCAGCAAAACGAGCGTTTGAACTTGCTGATAGTTGCCATATGATTAACGCGGTTAATGCTTATCATCGTCAATTGTTGCACATGAATTTAGTTGCAGAGCGTAGCTTCAGTCAGATTCAGTTATTGCAACAGCATGACGATGTTTTAGCGGTGAAAGGATGCGGTGCGATGGGTGCCGATGTTTTATTACTATTAACACCAAAAAATAGACTTGAATCGCTAACGGAGCATTTATCGACGATGGGATGGGCTATTTTAGCCACGAGTGAGGCATTATATGAGCCTTGCGCAGATGAATAACCGCGCACGTATTTCTTGCCGGTAAATTTGAACATGAGGGACGCGCTAAAGAGCCCAAAACGCATCAGCACAAGTCAAATGCAAAATAATTCACCTAAAATACTTGATTTTTCAGCATGATCCGGTATGATTCCAGCCTCTTTGGGGGCCGTTAGCTCAGTCGGTAGAGCAGGAGGCTTTTAACCTCTGTGTCGTAAGTTCGATTCTTACACGGCCCACCATTATAATAGACTCGAATGATTAGACACGCTAAACTAGTTTCATCCACTGATTCCAACCCCTGGAATTCAGTATCGAACACGCGCTCGTAGCTCAGCTGGATAGAGTACTTGGCTTCGAACCAAGGTGTCGGGGGTTCGAGTCCCTCCGAGCGCACCATTTAAATCTTTTATAATCAATAAGTTATTTCAAATCCACCGTATTAGAGCGCTTGGTTTTTATGGCAATTGTGACCAAAATGTGTCTGAAAATGACCAATTTCACTAAAATAACTGCGGTAATAGTTCTATAAAAATACAGTTTTTAATGGATTTTAAGCTTGAGTGCTTGGTTATTTAATAAGGACTGCTTGTTACATAGAAAAACAGTTGCTAACAATTTTGGTATTTTATCTTTTAACCTGTATAATTGAAACCAACTCTTTCAAAATTACAGGTTAAGTCATGTCTAATGCTTATCATCGTAATATAACTCCTTACCTTGTAGATATTATGGCAAAGTTTCCTGCTTTAGCCATTATTGGGGCTAGGCAGGTTGGAAAGACCACTTTAGCTAAGACGGTGGGGCATGATTTTACCTACGTAGATCTAGAAAAACCAAGTGATTATGCAGCAGATCTCACTCAAGCCTCTCGCCCTTTGTTTTAGGGGGTCTTAGAAAAATATTTTCGCACTGTTTTACTTGTTTTTCTATGAAAACATG
>CANJFK010000170.1 GCA_947473535.1 Legionellaceae bacterium
ATCGCCATCAAGAATAGCACGGCTTTTCAATGATGCCGCATCAGAGCCTGATTCAGGCTCTGTTAAACAGTAACTGGCAAACACCGCCATGGTGGTCAATCGTGGCCCCCAGGTTGCGCGCAGCGGCTCTGCCCCGTACTTGTCAATTAAAGACGTAACCATATTGTGAATAGACAGATAGGCGCTCGTACTAACACAGCCAGTGGCAAGTTGTTCAAAAATAATAGCGGCACTCAACCGAGATAACTGAGCCCCCCCAATATCTTCAGACGCAACCATCCCTGCCATGCCTAATGTGGCCGCCTCTCGCAGCACATCAACTGGAAAATGACAATGCTCATCCCATGCATCGGCATTTGGTAGTAATTTATTACGCGCGAACTCTGCCGCCATTTCGCGAAAAGCACAATGTTCTTCAGTTAATTGAAACTGCATAAGCCATCCTTGAAGCTGTATATTTTCTACAGATGAGATGATAAAACATCCAAAAATCATCTGCGGGAATTATAATTAATACCATTGTGCTTATTTGTTTGCAATGCTTCTATAGCACTAACAAGGCAACCGCATCTTATACCCCAATTTGAGTTGCACTATCCGAGTCGCGACCGTTAGAGAGCGTTCACGAAAGCTCATCCTTAACTTGCTGCTTCGTGAACGCTCCCTAACGGTCGCGGCTCGGATAGATTGACTTAAAATTAAGATGCTCTCGCCCTGATACCTTGGCCTTTATGGATGGGTTGGGGATTCTCTATCATCACCAGTTGATGATTCGTCCGAAGCGTCGGTCTCTCCTTCATCCGAGTCGTTTTGCATAACTGGACTACTATCTGAGTCATCAAAGGAGTTAGACGAGATCGAATCGATGTCGAAATCGGAGCCATCCAATGAGCCTGTCGTTGTCTGATTACTATCGGATGAAGATCGTGATCGTTCCGTTAGGGAGGCCGTCGATGCGTTTAATGAGCTATGCACGCGATCAAGAAAAGTCCGTGCATTTTCATAGTTCAAATCATAGCTATCATCTGTATCCGTTGGCGATACCCTGCCCGTTTTTGAAACACAGGTCAGTACTGTCATCTGTTCTAACGGCACACCGAGTTCATCGAGTTTATCTAAAAAAATTCTTAATTGATAAGCGCGTGTGGCGTAATGCCCAGTTCTATTGTCTATCACCCACCCATGTTTTTCAGTATGCATTATGGAGCCTGCAAATTGTACGCGTCCAGATGCTAACGAGGAATGACTGACACCAATTAAACCCTGCGTGTTCCCCGGTGGGAAAGCAATATCGTCTTCAGGCATAACAGATGATGCCAGACCACCTAAAGTTGATCTGACTTTAGGGTGAATGTAGATTTGGTCGTTTTGCATGACGACACAATTTTGATGCCCGTGTTTAGTCAACGCTAGTCCATTACTCGTAACAATCTGACCAGACGTGCTAAAATCACTATTGACAACATTTAATTCACACTGTGTTAAATTACTCGGCGAAAAATATTTAATCACTTTTACTTGTGCATTTTCAAGGATTTCAAGTTTGCTCTCCAGCGGAAGGGCATGGAAATCTTCCATCGAGAACGTTGCCGAGAGTGTTTTGAGGTATTCACGTAATTTTTTATAGTCCGATTGGTAAAGTGCTAATTTATTGCCTTCTCTGTCTTCTAATTTAATAAGCGTTAGGCTTAGCGTCTCTGGAAGATAGAGGGGCATCAACCTTAAATCATGCAATTTTTGCTGTTTTGCCTGTTCTTTAAAAGAGCTAAAATTAAAGGGGCACATGGTAAGATCTCCAAAAAACGGGTATATACGTTCAATTGTAGACCAATAACTGGTGGTTTGCTTAGTTCAGACTATCGTCAGACTATCGTCATCTGCATGGTCGTCATCCAATTGATACTTCTTCATGGATGATTTCGATGCGACAAAAAAACCTACTTGGGCAGCCTGCGCAGGTGCTGGTGCTCTTAATTTAATCTCGATTGGCATACTAAAATCCGGTTGAGTTTTTGTAAACGTCTCAACTAGCTGCGTAGTCAATTGATCAGGCTCTATCTCATTAAAAAACATCACCGCTTCTGGTGAATGACAATACGGCGGCAATGCCATTAATCTGCTTAAATACCTTCGATTTGGTAGTGCCCACCACGCCAATTTTAATTCGTGTAATGGGCTTTTGCTATCCGGAACAACGTGGGTCTGCCGAGCCAAAATCAACTGCTCATGCCGGCCTAACGCAGCAGAATTTTTGTCAAGCACCTTCATGTGTTCTACCAATTGGTCTCTTGCTGCAACAACAATATCTTTCAATTGACTATGCCTGTCAAAAACACCCATTTCTTTACCAATATCAAGTTCAATTCGGTTTAAGGACAATATTATTTTTCTCAATTGACTCTTCTGATCGCTGTACTTAAGCAAATGATCATTTAAGTCGTTTGCAATGTTTAGGATAGTACTTATTTGATCTGCTCTGTTTGGATGCGTTGATTTCCATGACGAAGCGGTCCTCGTATACTCGTCGGCCACGTTTTTTAGAGCGTCTGACACCGATTTAAGATCGGCATAAAAGTCTACCGCACCTATATTGCTCAAATAGGCGCCTACTTTCTCATCTAAAATCATTTTATTTTTAAGCTGCGGTTTATTAAAAAATACCTGTAATTTTTCAAGCGCACCGGGAGTCGCTGCCAAAGCATCTTTCATCCAATGTTTTAACTCGCCCCACGAGGTATTTCTCTGTAAAAATAAAACAGCATGCTCAGGTAATTGCTCAAAAAAATACTGACCACCCCATGTTACTTCACAAAACGCTCTTGCTGTAGATTTTATATTATTTAACATCGTCCGATTCACGAAATCGTTGTGGTGCGGTAAAGACTTGCCTTCGTGTTTCTCAAATTCTATTCGGTTCGCTTTTAAAATATCTACATGCGGTCTGGCCTCTGCAGACACAGCAGCGTCATCGTGCACTACATCGTACAAGTGCACTGAAAGTTTATTACTACGCTCAACAAAGTTACCTTTTTTACCCGGTATAAAGACTAAAAATTCATCACGTTCACTACCAAGCCCAGTCTCGGTATCAAGTGCCGCTTTAAATTGTCCATTAAAATTAGTTAATATAAGCCGCTTATCCGTGGCATTCAGTGACCGGCTCAAGCCCAATGCGCCTTTATTCCGTTCTATCAACTTAAACAGTGCCGTTTCAACGGTATTATGTTCTAAATTATCAAATACAACAGTTGCTATCTCGTCACGCAGCCCACGCCCATCAAAAACCGTACCAAAATTACTGGTTGATAATCCATTCGCATGGCAATAAAAATTGACTTGTGCTAAAAAAAACTGTACTTTAATCGACAATTTTTCCGCACGAAGAGCAGGCGACGCATCACGCGTAACAAGATTTGAGAATAAGCTAGCCTTGTCGCCGGAATCCCATGTCACCCAATTTTGAGGCGGTATGCATAGATTTAACATATACTCAGCATACTCACCCCAGGTAGCATCCTCCCCCAGATACATGGTGTCTTTATAATAGGCTTGGTCGATAAGCGGAAAATGGCCTTCTTTTGCTTTAATATGAGCATACAAATTATCGAAAGCAAGTTGCCCCGCGGAATAACCAACCTTGACACTTGCAGCGCCTACACCAGGAAACGCTAAAGGAGCAACCTTTACTATAGCCGCAGCATTTACTATAGCCGCGTCTAATTCTGTTAATTTCCAACCGTCGTTTGAGCGTCCATAAAGATAATATTTGCCTTCTTGTTTAATTAAAGTTGGGTTGTCCGTGGGGAGAGTAGATACATCAATTTTCCCTGGCGGTACGGTCATCAATAAACAGGAGTACCCCACTTGATCCGATGTGGTCAAATCCACCTTATGATCAAATGACGCCAATAACTCGTCCTGTAACAATACTTGCAATGCATTAAAATCAGTAAGTGGTCCTTCACCAAAGTAATCTACAGCCGCGTTGATGAGCCGTTGTTTCGATTGAATTAGTCCAAATGCAAACTGTTGACCATCAAATTTACTGCGAAGACTGTCACCAAGACTGCCACCCATACTGTCAATAGCCCTCTCTAAAGAAAAAAGAGGATTCGCTATCTTGAGATAATCATCCCTCGGGTTAGTGGATAGAAGCATGCCCAACGCATTGCCCTTTTTATCAATAATAGCCTTTATTTCCCGAGGATATTGCGCACCATTTCCACCCGTAATTTGCGGTGTTATGCCTGGCGTGACCATCTCCTCCAAAACATAAATATACGCTTGGATTTGTGTTAGGCGGTCTTCTTTTTGTATTCTTAGCAGATTCAGTTTGCTCTGGGATTGAAGTTCTGCAATATCTGCTTCTAAAGCAGCTGCATATGCCTTTAAACTGTTTAGACAAGATAGTTTTGTTGGGATGCCAGGATCA
>CANJFK010000171.1 GCA_947473535.1 Legionellaceae bacterium
CTTTAGCAACACGTATGAATTTTATAGAAGACGTTGTGAAAGACTTGCCTGGTGTTAGTGTGGTTGGCTTTGATAACCTATTAATTAATTTTGTGAAAGAACAAAAAGCCAGTGTTATATTACGAGGATTGCGGGCTGTTTCGGATTTTGAATATGAGTTTCAACTTGCCGGCATGAATCGAAAACTATCAAAAGATATCGAAACGATGTTTTTGACGCCGTCAGAAGAGTTTATGTTTATTTCATCAACCTTAGTGCGTGAAATAGCAGCGTTAGGCGGCGATGTGTCAGGCTTTGTTCCCGCTGGTGTTGTTCGTGCCTTGCAATCGATGAGGTAGGTTAGGATCGTGAACCTTAGGGCACATTCCCTAATCCTTATTCTGGTTGCGGGCTCTCAACCAGATGTTTAATCGCTTGACGTGTTTGTGCTATCAACTGATCTCTCTCATCTAGCGTAAATTGAGATGCATCAATCGGTTTACCAATATGGATTTCGGCACGTTGGTTGATGTTGAATTGGTATGTGCCTGCTGGCAGAATATCAAAAGCGCCTCTGATGCCAATCGGAATAATCGTTGCGCCTGCTTGGATCGCGGTAATAAAAGCACCTTTTTTAAAGGGAGCAACCTTACCATCTTTTGAGCGTGTTCCTTCAGGCGCGATCCACATGACGATGCCACTTTCCAGTAATTTGTGGACCGTTTGTAAATCTTTAAAGGCTTGGCTTTTGTTTTTACGATCGATTAACGGGAATTCAGCGGCTTTCATCCCTTGACCAAAGATGGGAATTTGAGATAGCTCTTTTTTAGCAAGCATACGAAGCGAGTGGTTAGGAAACGCCATGAGGCTCAACGGAATATCGAAAAGGCTACTGTGGTTGACCATGACGATAGTCGCTTGACCTTTTTTGGGCTCAACGTTGTACGGATTAAATACTTGGCATTGTATGCCAAGTAATTTAATCATTTGTTTAACCCAGCGTTGGAGCTGCTCATCGCACCATTGTCGGCTGACGGGTCCAAATAAATGTTTCACTGCGGCACGGCCGCATGTATTTGCCGTGAATAAAAGGGATAATATAACGATCCACAAGGTACGTAATCTACTGGCTTTCATCGTGATCGGGCTCCAACGTTATTCGTCTTTATCATGTTCTATAATTCGCCCTTCTTGGCTGCTCGCCTTGTTTTTAGAAGGAAATAACGCTTGTTTAATTAATGCGATTAACCAGATGATGCAGCCTATCAGAACGCCCCACATCAAGGCGTATGAGAACATGATCAATAGACCAATAGCCAATGCAATACCGATTCCTACTATAATGAACGGAACCAATTGCCCGAGTAAGCGTTGTAATTTATCATCCATAATGCACCTTGTTTAATGATTCAATATCAAAATTATCGTTCACAATTGGTATTGATGCAATGTGCATTGTGCAAAATGTGGTAATAATGTGGTATTATACGGAATAAAGTTCTTTTGACTAAAGGGAGTACCTAATGATCTTCGGTGTCTTAAACTTGTCGTTTTGGGGTTATGTGTTGGCGACTGTCATACTCACGCAAATAACAATCGCATCAGTTACTATTTATTTACATCGGCATCAAACGCATCGTGCATTGACTTTGCACCCGATTGTCAGTCATTTTTTTCGATTATGGCTTTGGATGACCACGGGAATGGTTACGGCAGAATGGGTTGCCATTCACCGAAAACATCATGCAACGACGGACGTTGAAGGTGATCCACATAGTCCTGCTGTACTTGGTATAAAAAAAGTATTTTGGGAAGGTGCTGAATTATATCGTAAAGCGTCTAAAGATAGAGACTTGGTTGATAAATATTCGCACGGCACGCCCGATGATTGGATTGAGCGTCATTTGTATTCGCGCCATTCTGCCAAAGGGGTTGTATTGATGTTCATCATCAACGCCATTTTGTTCGGCATTCCAGGCGTGTCAATCTGGGCTATTCAAATGATGTGGATTCCAGTTTGGGCTGCGGGTGTTGTGAATGGAATAGGCCATTATTGGGGATATCGTAATTTTGAGTGTCACGACACATCAAGGAATGTGATTCCATGGGGTTTTTGGATTGGTGGTGAAGAATTGCATAATAACCATCATACGTTTGCGTCATCAGCCAAGTTCTCGGTTAAATGGTGGGAATTTGATATCGGCTGGATGTACATTCGCACGCTTTCTTTTTTTGGGTTGGCTAAAGTTAAAAAATTGCCACCAAAATTAGCGATTGAGAAAGGCAAGTTACACGTCGACCTGGATACTGTGAAAGCCGTTATTGGTAATCGCTTTCAAGTGATGTCGAATTATTACAAGCGTGTGATTTATCCGATTCTTATGCAGGTGAAGCAAAACAATGTTGAAAATAAGGTTGATAAGCAGTTAGTGCAGCGAGCAGGTTTTTTGTTGCGACGGCAAGACATGTTGTTGTCTCCAGGTGCTAATACGCGCTTACAGGCATTGCTCGGTCGTTATGAGCAATTACGTGTAGTCTATAATTATCGCCAATCACTGCAAAATATTTGGTTGAAAACCGCGTCATCACAGAAAGAATTGATTGAGTCATTGCAACAATGGTGCAAGCAAGCGGAAGAGTCAGGGCTTGATGTTCTCCATCAATTTGCGCAGCAATTGAAAGGATATGTGCCGAACACGGTTGCAGTTTAATAATAAAAAGGAGAGTGAGGAATGGAGCGTAAAGTCGCTATAATAACAGGCGGAGCAGGTGGAATAGGCTCTGCCATTTCTCAGCGCTTTGCCGCGAACTACCAAACAATTGCTTGTTATTATAAACGCGGTGAACATGATGAAGTGAAGCATTGGCAAGCAATGCAGAAGGCTGCAGGGTATGACTTCGATATTATCTACGCTGATGTGACTAATTTCACCGATTGTGAACAATTAGTGACGTCGATTGTTGAACGTTACGGGCGCATCGATGTCTTAGTCAACAATGCAGGCATTACTGCTGATAGTAGTTTAAAAAAAATGACCCCCCTGCAATGGCAGCAAGTGATCGACGCCAATTTGACGGGTGTATTCAACATGACACGTAACGTGCTCCCCATCATGCTTGACCAATGTTATGGCCGTATTATCAGTATTTCATCGATAAACGGTCGAAAAGGTCAGTTTGGTCAATGCAATTATGCAGCAACCAAGGCAGCCTTATACGGGTTTAGTAAAAGTTTGGCCCTAGAAGTTGCGAATAAAGGGATAACAGTCAATACAGTTTCACCTGGCTATACAAAAACACCAATGCTTGATAGCTTAAAAGAAGATATACTGAACGGAATTATTGCTAATATTCCTGTCGGCCGGTTGGGGAAGCCAGAAGAAATAGCAGCTGGTGTGGCATTTTTAGCGTCAGATGAGGCGAGTTTTATTACTGGAACAAACTTAGATATTAATGGTGGACAGTACATGTGATTTAATGTCGCCTAACAGGGAGTTTATTTAGACACATGATGGAACCTAAACGAGTAGCGTTAATCACGGGTGGGATGGGCGATATCGGTACGGCTATTGCAAAACAATTGAATAAATTGTACAGCAAGGTTGTGGTGCTTGATCTTGCTTCATCAGATACAAGCGCGCCCTGGCTTGCCGCGTTAAAACAGCAAGGTTTTGATAACATTGATTATCGTGAAATGGATGTTACCAATTTCGATCAATGTCATGATGTGATAACCGCACTTGCGGTGGAGTTTGGGCGGATTGATGTGCTTATTAATAATGCCGGCATCACGCGAGATGCGGTCTTTCACAAAATGACGAAGCAACAATGGGACGCTGTGTTGCGAGTGAACTTGGATGGTATGTTCAATGTGACCAGGCCTGTTGTTGAATACATGCGCGCGCAAGAGCAGGGTCGTATTGTCAACATCTCCTCAGTTAACGGCCAAAAGGGACAGTTTTCGCAGGCGAACTATGCTGCATCAAAGGCCGGGGTTTATGGCTTCACGAAAAGTTTGGCACAAGAATTGATGGCGAAAAATGTTACCGTGAATAGTATATCGCCAGGTTATGTAGATACTCGCCTGATGCAGGGGGTCCGGCCCGATATTTTGCAAGCGATCATTGCTCAAATTCCAGCAAAACGCTTAGCTAAACCAGAAGAAATTGCTTGGGCTGTTGAGTTCCTTGTTAGTGATCAAAGTTGTTATATAACAGGCTCTAATTTATGTATAAATGGCGGCATGCTGATGAGTTAGGGATCGTTCCATGACAGCAAGGTGCATTAAAAAATATAAAAACCGTCGGCTATACGATACGGAAATGAGTCACTACATTACGGTGGAAGATTTGCAGCGGTATGTGGTTGATGGTTTACTGTTTTATGTTGAAGACTCTACAAGCGGTAACGATATCACAAACGCGACGTTACTTC
>CANJFK010000172.1 GCA_947473535.1 Legionellaceae bacterium
AAAGCAACAAGGCCTACCGCGCTGACCGCAAAGAGACCAAGATTAACTAGGTAATTAACAGGCGATGGTTTCGAACGAACATCACGTAACTGTAATTCTAAGCGTTCCTCTTCATTTTTTTGCATAAAGGTTCGCTGTGAAGCCAGTTGTGGGGGCATAATTAAAAGCGCGGATCCTGTGATTGCTAATGTCGCTGATGACATTCTCAAGACATTGCAAATACTTTCAGCGTGTTCTGAGCATTCATATTCAAGACCAACCGAAGAGCATGTTCCTGTATTCGTTGCAATAAAGCCGCAGTGATCCCCAACCCTACCTTCCAACAAAACCGTTTCATCTTTGGCGCATCGCAATGTTTGCTGCTCAGTATGTAACGTAATCACCCGATGAGAGCTATATTCAGTACGTAATGCCAGCTTTACCCCTTCATAATGATCCTCTCGTCCTCCCGCGGCACAAACAAGCGTAATACTTGCGGCATGTTGTTGATCACAGTAACGAATGGCTTTCACTAAATCGGTATTGTCTTGGTCTTTTGCTGGCACAATGAGCACACCGTGTTTACCAGTATAGGTTAACGAATGGTTTGTAATGTCATGAAATGTCTGCTGAATGCCCCAATAAGCTTGCGATTCTGGACTGATAGAATCAAAATCACCCAGAATAATATGCGGTACAATATTGATGCGCTTTAATTTATCTGCCGCACCATCCAAGGCAATGATAATTTTATCCTGTATCGCTTCTTCCATGATTTCCCGAACCAGAAACGGTCCATTTGCCACGATGATATAATCTTTCATAATATGCTTTCCGCAGATGAGCTTTCTTTGTTATGATGACAGATCCTATACTAATTTTACATGAAGATGCTGGTTTTTTCGCGATGCAACACAATGAACGTTATAAGCAGGCCAAAAAAGTTACGCTGATAGGGGCCCTAATCAATGCCTTGTTAGGCTTCACTAAACTCATTGGCGGTATTTTTTTTCACTCACACGCACTTGTCGCTGATGGTATACATTCATTTTCAGACCTTGTTACCGATGCCATGGTATTGTTTGCATCCAAATATGGCAGTCAAGATGCAGACGAATCGCATCCGTATGGTCATCAACGCATTGAAACAGCAGCTACATTCCTTTTAGCATTAGTCCTCATCCTCGCTGGTACCGGCATTGCTTGGGATTCTATTGATGAAATAATACATGGCACGCATACTACGCCAGGTTTTCTAGCCCTACCCATTGCCTTATTATCTATTTTGGCCAATGAAGTATTATTTCACTTTACACGCCACGTGGGCAAACGTATCCATTCTGATCTTATCATCGCCAATGCCTGGCACCACCGCTCTGACGCCGCATCATCAACCGTTGTTCTCTTTGGATTAATAGGCAGCATCGTAGGCTATCGTTTTCTTGATCCGCTTGCCGCGATTATAGTAGGTCTGATGATTATCAAAATGGGTTGGAGTTACGGTTGGAACAGTGTGAAAGAGTTAGTTGATACGGCCGTTGAGCCACACTTGCTAGCTAAAATTAAGTACATCATTCGCCAGGTTGATGGCGTACAAAAAATTCACCAACTACGCAGTCGAATGATGGGACAGGATGTATTTATTGACGTTCACATCCTGGTTTCTCCCTTCATATCCGTTTCTGAGGGGCATTTTATTGCCCAGCACGTACATCTTGCATTGGTTGATAAAATTGACCGAGTAAAAGATGTTACCGTGCATGTCGACCCAGAAGATGATGAAATATCGCGTCCATCACTGCACCTATCTAACCGTATCACATTGGAAAATAGACTGTTACAACAGTGGCGCGAGGATTACCCGGAAATCCAATCATGGGTCATACATTACCTTGATGGTAAATTAACCATCGATTTAATCTGCGACCAAACGTTCGTTCGTTGGCAAGAACTGCAAAGCAGCTTTGATGCAGATTTGCTCAAACAATTGCATATTTCCAGTATTCGCCTCTTAAGAGAGCATTAAGGATTATAAATAATGGCTACAGTCTCGTTAAAACTGTTCTTTGCCTTGAGTATCTTTGCGGTTATTTTATTAGCAGGCTGGTATCCATTCAAAAAACGCTTAACACAAGATGCACACCTTGATTTTCCCGTTGGTGAAACGCTTGCCACCGGTGTTTTTCTAGGGGCGGCATTGCTGCATATGTTACCTGAATCAAATACTATGTTCATGAACATGGGTTACACCTACCCACTCGCCTATCTTATTACTGGCATCACTTTTTTATTATTTTTATGGCTCGAACATTTAGGCAAAGAGCTCTACCATCATCATGACTCACAACACCCAGCATTCGCCATCCTAGCATGGCTCATGTTGTCCGTTCATTCACTCGTACTGGGCACAGCCTTAGGATTCAGTAATGAATACTCCCTCGTCATTATGTTGTTTTTAGCCATCATCACTCACAAATGGGCCGAAAGTTTTGCCATTGCAGTACAATTGAATAAAAGCTCATTAACCACCTCAAAAAGCATGGTTTTTTTTCTTATTTTCGCATTAATGACGCCATTAGGAATAGGTATAGGCTGGTATTTCGGCCATGGCGTAGCAACCCATTCGCTGTGTGACCCAATACTAATTGCCCTCTCAGCCGGCACGTTCCTTTACCTGGGCACGCTGCATGGTCTCGAACGTTGTGTCATGGTTGAGCGCTGCTGCAATTTACGCGATTTCAGTTTCGTTATCATTGGCTTTTTATTAATGGCTGCCGTCGCGGCTTACGTCTAACTGTTCCTTAACTCCCGCGTTCGGCGTACACAGCAGTGCTTCATTCCAGCCACCACCGAGTGCCTCAACCAAACCCACGGCAGATATCATTTGCAGTCCAATAATATCAGCTGCATTTTTTTGCGCCGTGTAGGCCGCTATCTGTGCCGTAAGGATGCTGGAATAAGGTACTATGCCCGCTTTATATTGATTAGTAACGAGTTTTAACGCCCATTGCGCACTTGCCGCCGCTTTGTTTTCCACTAAGCCTTGTTTTTCGAGAATACGTAATGAACAAAGCATGTCTTCTACATTTTGAAAAGCAGTAAGTACCGTTTGCCGATAGGTCGCGACCTGTGCTGCGTACGCCGCTTTAGCTGCTCTAACGGTTGCGGCACGTAAACCACCATCATAAATGGTTTCAACAAGGTATAATCCTAGTGACCAACCAGCAACAGGATAGTTAATTAAATCACCCAAATTTGTGCCAGCCCCACTAACAGAGCCCGATAAATTTAATGCAGGATAATAGGTTGAAATAGCCATGCCTATCTGCGCGTTTGTTTGTTGCATCAATCGTTCAGCTTGTGCAATATCGGGCCTTCGCTCTAACCAAGCGGTTGGAACTGCGATGGGAATCGCCGGTGGTGTTGTATTTAATGGCATAAAAGACAACGAAAAATTAGCCGGGAGACGCCCTATTAACACGGCAATGGCATGCTCATATTGACTACGTAAAATGCCGTTATTAATGGCTTGAGCCTCAGCTACTTCGACCTGGCTTTGCGCTTGAACAATGTCTGCGCGATCCACAATACCCGATGCGTATTGATGACGGGTCAATTGAAGCGTTTCTTTATAACCCATCACTGTGTGATCTAAAAGCTTCTGATCCATATCAAGCGCTCGCAGTTGAAAATAATACTGGGCAAGTGCGCCCTGTGCCGATAAACGAGTCGCCGCCCACAAGGCGCCGCTTGCTTGTGCCGCCGCTTCATCCGATTCAATGGTCCGACGCACTTGCCCCCAAATATCTGGTTCCCAATTTGCATTTAAATACTCAGCATAACTGGTTTTTGCGACGACATGCTTTGATATAGCTCCTGTTGTAGCCGTTCCTGTTGATGCACCCGATTGGACTGAAGAGCTCGTAAATGACGTTGTGCCACTCCCCTGCGTTTGCCGAATAACATTAAATACACCCGCTACATTCGGGAATAAACCCGCTCGCGCTTCGGACACGATGGCTGCGGCTTGTCGATAATTAGCCGCAGCATTCACCAGCGTTTGGTTACATGCATTCAGTTGATCCTCCAGTTCATTCAATTTTGGGTCACTAAATATTTTCCACCACTCCCCACGATTAATCGCCTCACGAGGTTCAGCAAGCTTCCAGCCCTTACGTTTAGGTGCAATCACGGCCTTACCCTTGGCTTCCTTAAAATGAGTCGAAACGATAACCGGTGGACGCACATAATCAGGGCCCACGGCGCACGATGTGAGAAAGCACATAAGGACCAGAAATACGGCCTTGTTCATCGTTTCGGCCACTTTGTCTTCCCCGCGTAGGCGGGAATCCATTTCTACATTGGCTCCCAGCTTGTTGCAGCGATGGATCCCCGCCTTCGCGGGGAAGACATTTTTCGA
>CANJFK010000173.1 GCA_947473535.1 Legionellaceae bacterium
CCAATCTTCAGAAAAACAATGCATGACGCCACCAATGTTGGCTGCATTCTCTTCTGCCATAACGGATAATGTGTCTTCAGCCGCTTGCCGGGTATGAATAATCAAGGGTTTAGATGACATTAACGCCCCTCGAATATGCTCACGAAAGCGCGAGCGTTGCAATTGTCGGGCTGTGTCTGTTTCAGTACGATAGTAATCAAGCCCAGTTTCACCAATAGCAATGCATGCCGGATGGCGCGCAAGTGCGTCGAGGTGTTTTGCATCCGGTTCATCAGCCATTTCTGTATTGGGATGTACGCCAACAGAAATGCTTACATCAGAATAACGTTCTGCTATTTTATATAGGAGAGGAACGTCATTGAGCTCCACACATACACAAAGCATATGCTCAACACCATTTGCATGCGCTTGGTCAATAACATGGTTCAGATCGTGGTCAAATTCATTTAAATCAAGTAAATTTAAATGACAATGTGAGTCTACAAGCATGCACTACCTCCGTGTTTTATAAAGCCCAGCAACAAAGCTTCAATTGCTAAGGTTTGATTTAGCGTAATATTACGATGCGTTTTTTTCATCAGCGTATTAATTTGATCCATTTGTTTAAATAATTGAACGGGTTTAACAACGCTCGAAAAATACATGAGTTTATCCAACCACGGCTCTGTCACGTGGTCGCCAACGAGCTGCAAGCGGATGGCTTGGGCCATAAGCAAGTATAAAAACCACAATATATCATCCAACACATAACTCGACCATTGAGCCGCGACCGTACAGGGCGATGTTTTTTCTTCGACTAAATCACACAATGCAGTGATAATAGCTAGGCGTTGTGTAAATAACACCATGCGATCGGATGCCTCGGAATAAAATTGACCGATCATCAAATAATCCAAAGGTTCGCCTGACTTACAATAAACCGCCAGTGGAAAAGTATACTGCTGACAGCGGCTCATGATGGTTGGTGGCAAACTGCTCACGTGCTCCGCAATCAAAATAAATAACGTATGTGACGGGGGCTCTTCAAGCACTTTTAACAATGCATTTGCCGCTGAATTATTCAATTTATCAGCAGGATCAATCACAATAAAACGTCGTGTACCACGTTGTGGTGTTTGATAAACGTCCTGTTGCAACATGCGTACTTGCTCGATTTTAAGAGAACCATTGGGCGTATCTTGGCGCACATAATGAATATCTGGATGAGTCCCTTGAATCAGTAGATGACATGCCTGACACTGACCACAAGGCCTCTCAGTCCCCTCACAAACAAGCATAGCCATTAATCGATTAGTAAATTGCAAGATGTTAGCGTGCCGGGGGCCAATAAACAGCAACGCGTGGGGCAAACGATTTTTGCTCAGCACTTGCTGAATACGATTCCATACTGGCGTATGTAGGGTTAACGCATTAATTAACTGTGGAGGTAGCATAATTTTCTAGTGTTGCTCGAATGAGTTCCCGTACAGTATGCAGCGGTTTACTGGCATCAATCACCACAACGTTGTCCATGGTTTTAATATGTTTATGGTAACTATCATAAACATCATTGAAAAACACCAATGATTCTTGCTCAATACGGTCAATTTTACCGCGTTTTTTTGCCCGCTGTAATCCCAATTGTGGTGTGATGTCCAAAAAAATAATTAAATCTGGCTTAATCCCTTTAACACAAAATGCTGATAAATGCTCAATTATCGCTTGGTCTAATTTTCGCCCGCCGCCCTGATAGGCCATAGTCGATAATTCAAACCGATCAGCAAGTACCCAACAACCCCTCGCCAATGCAGGTCGAATGACCTGTTCTAATAATTGAACGCGTGCTGCATAAAATAATAATAACTCTGCACGCGGATCAAGTGGCTCGGTAGGCAGCGACTCTTTAATTAATTGCCGTGCTATCTCACCAACACGCGTGCCACCTGGCTCACGCGTCGTAACTAACTCAATACTTAAGCTTTCCAGATAATGTTTTATTGCATTGATTGCTGTCGATTTCCCGGCCCCTTCCAGGCCCTCGATAACAATAAAATGTCCTTTATTTGGCATCATATTTTCCTTAAGAGCGCGCGATCCTTACGGGAATAAATAGCGAGCAATCGCTTGTCGTTGCTGATCATACGTAACAGAAAATTGATGCCGACCATCGCCTCGCGCCACAAAATACAAATAATCTGTCGGCTGAGGATGGGCTGCAGCATCAATAGCATCTTTTCCTACCATCGCAATAGGCGTTGGTGGTAAACCGCGATAACGGTAAGAGTTATAGGGTGAATCGACCAGTAAATCCCCGCGCGATAGCTTACCTTTATATTGTAATCCCAGAGCATAAATAACCGTTGGATCCATTTGTAATGGCATATTTTTCTTCAAACGATTAACAATAACCCCAGCAATGAGCCGTTTTTCAGCGGGGTTAGCTGCCTCTTTCTCAAGGATAGATGCAGCAATCAAAAGCTCATAAGGTGTCTTATAAGGTAACCCCGGGGTACGTTGTTGCCAACTGTATTCAAGGTATTCATTTAATTTTACATGAGCTTGTGTCAATAAATCTTTACCATTGCTTCCGGCGTCATAATAATAAGTGTCTGCAAGCAGTGAACCTTCCGCCGAAGTCGGCAGTGCCACACCTAAACGGTGTGGCTCAGGTTTCCCGATGGTTGACCAGTCATTATCACAGTAGGTTAAAAAAGTCGCTTGCGCAAGACGAGCTGAAATTTGCCTTTGCGTTGTTCCTTCAATAATGCTAAACGACTCGATTAAAACATCGCCCGCCGCCACTCGATATAAGAATTGTTGTGCTGATTCATCCACTCGAATGAGGTAGATGCCAGCTTTCAGCTGTTCTGACAAGCCTTGGATGCGAATAAGCGCGAGAAATAAATGATCTGACTGAATTAAATGTTGTGCTTTTAACGTATGTACAAATGAAGTTGCAGACATTGATCGATCTACCCGAACAATATCTGATTTACGTTTACCAGCCAACATCGGCTGGTAAAGTAATCGATATAAATCCACACCTACTATCGTGGATCCAACAAAAAATAATGTGAAACAAGCAATAAGGAAAAAGAGCCAACGACGCTCCATTTATACCATTCGCTTGAACAGTAAGCTGCCATTAGTTCCGCCAAATCCCAATGAATTGCTTAGCGCATAGGTGATTTTCATCGGCTGTGCTTTGTGTGGAACAAAGTTTAAATCACACCCTTCGTCTGGGTTGTCAAGATTGATTGTTGGCGGCGCTATTTGATCTCGAATAGCTAAAATACTAAATATCGCTTCCACCGCGCCCGCAGCACCCAATAAATGTCCCGTCATGGATTTTGTTGAGCTCACGGCTAATTTGTAAGCATGATCCTGAAATACACGCTTGATTGCTAGCGTTTCATTTCGATCATTCAAATAAGTTGACGTGCCATGCGCATTAATATAATCCACCTGCTCAGGCAAAATCCCTGCATCCCGCAAAGTGGCTGTTAACGATCTTGACGCCCCATCGGCGTCTTCATCTGGAGCAGTAATATGATAGGCGTCACCAGACATGCCAAATCCAACCAACTCTGCATAGATTTTAGCATTTCGTGCTTTAGCGTGCTCATATTCTTCAAGCACCAAAATACCAGCACCTTCGCCCATGACAAACCCGTCTCTGTCTTTATCCCAAGGGCGTGATGCTTTTTCAGGTTCATCATTTCGCTTCGATAAGGAACGAACGGCGGAGAATCCAGCAAGGCATAATGGCGTATTTGTCATTTCAGCGCCACCACAAATCATCACATCGGCATCACCGTGTGCAATCATGCGACCGGCTAGACCGATGTTGTGTGTGCCCGTTGTGCAAGCCGTTACAACGGATATATTCGGACCTTTTAAGCGATGTTTAATAGAAATTTGGCCTGCAACCATGTTAATAATGCCTGCAGGAATAAAAAAAGGAGATACTTTTCTGGGACCGCCAGCCATTAATCGCTCTTGATTATTCGTAATGGTCAGGATACCACCAATACCGGCGCCAACAGCGACGCCAGCGCGGTAGGATAATTCCTCATCAATAACCAAGTTAGCATCGGCCAATGCTTCATCAGCAGCAACCATGCCATATTGGGTGAACAAATCCATCCTTCTAGCATCTTTGAGCGACATATGGTCTTCAATGTTAAGGTTTTTTACCTTAGCCCAAATCTTGGTTGAGTATTCACTGGTATCAAAGTCCTCTACCGGACCCACACCACTCACACCAGCCAAAATATTTCGCCATGACTCGTCCACATTAAGACCGACAGGCGATAGCATGCCCATACCTGTCACAACCACACGTCGCTTATTCAATGAATTACTCCTCGTTAGATAGCGTTTGTATACCTGCAGATTCACTGCCACTCAATGTTC
>CANJFK010000174.1 GCA_947473535.1 Legionellaceae bacterium
AAGCAGCCACAACTCAAAAAACTACCGAAGGCGGTGTATATTAATCCACCACAATCAAGTGAAATAGAAAATAAATCTGGACAATCGGAGGTGTGTCTGGCAAGCTAATTTAGCTACTTAGTTCAACACAGAATTTGTCTCATTTCCCATGGCACGCTCCGAACAACATATTATCACTCTATCAGCACACAGGGTGGATATACAAGCCAGCGTCACAAAAATGGATTTAACGCTTTTCTAAACAATATAGTACAAGCTAAAGGATTAGAGGGAATAGCAGGCCTTACTATCGATTTTTTACCTGATCCTCCTGCTGATCTAGAGCGGCAACTTTAAAAAGGCGCAGCTTGACCGCTCTATTATGAAATATACTAGCGATCTATCCCAAGATCTTTTTTTAAATGGCGAGAGTGTTCATCAAACTGTGTCACCTCATTAGTACCTTTTCTGCTCATACTGCCGACGCACCGCCAATCGTTAAGTAATTTTCGGTACTCATGGCTTGCATACTGAGAACCACGGTCGGAGTGAACAATCAAGCCCGCCTTTGGTTTTCGTTGCCACAAAGCCATTGTTAGCGCATCGCATACCAATGAAGCCTTCATGCGCGGGCTCATGCTCCAACCAACCACCTTACGTGAAAACAGGTCAATCACAATGGCCAAATAAAGCCAACCTTCCTGAGTCCACAAATAAGTAATGTCGGACACATACGCTTGATCAGGTGCTGCAGGCGTAAAATTACGGTTGAGAACATTTTCAAACACCGGCTTTTTATGATCGCTGTTTGTTGTCACTTTGTATTTTTTCCTGTAGCGCACCATAACATTGGCTTCTGTCATTAGGCTGCGAGTTTTACGTCTACCTACTGGATAACCCAATGCATTTAATGCTCTCTGCATTCGCCGATTCCCATAGGTATAACTGCTTTTCTCAGCAATTTCCTGCACAAAATCCAGCAGTTCCTGATGCTCGGGATCAATCGGTTTATTACGGTCATTTCGTCGATAACGATAGAATCCTGAACGTAACACGCCCATTAATAAACACATTGTACTTACCGGCCAAACCTTCTCATGCTGGGCTATAAACAAATACTTTAGTTCGTTTCCCGAGCAAAGAAGGCCGCCGCCTTTTTTAATATTTCTTTCTCCATTTTGAGTTTTTTGTTTTCTTCGCGCAAACGCCGTAATTCAAGCTGATCAGCGGTCAATTTTCCAGTTCCTCTGAAAGCTTGAGCATCCTCTGATTCATGCTCTTTTATCCAGCGAGTAAGCATATTGGCGTTAAGTGATAAACTGCGAGCTGCTTCAGCGCGGGTATAACCCTGCTCCAAAACCAAGCTAATCGCATCCAGTTTAAATTCTTGTGAATATTTTTTTCTAACGGTCATTGATTTCTCCAGTTAAGTTCATTATCTCTTAACTGGGGTGTCCGAATCCATTAGACCATATATGGACCTCGCCTGGTTTTGCAACAGATAAATTCAGATTTTTTAACAAATGCAGGATTAGATGCAGTCATATATTCGGTCTCTAGTTGAGTGATATACGTTCACTCGGACCCTGATAGTCTCTGCGCTCTTTTTCCTCATCACGTCAACGGTCTCATATGCGACCCTGGTCAAGTATAGGTTTTAAAAGAGCTGGTCTTACCTGTTTTGCTATCAATCGTGATTTACCTTAAGCAATCTTTAAAGCGTATCTTCTTTGCTTTTTTCATGTCGCCTAATTTTAGTGAATGTGTTTTATACGTTCACTAAAATTAGGTGAAACCAATAATTTTTTCAATTAGTATCATCTTCATGCTGCTACACTCTCTTGAATGTTCGAAGCACGATAGCATTCGCCATGTACCATTAACGCCCAAATAGTGCGGGCATTTTTGTTGGCTAGCGCCACGGCTGCTTTGTTAAATCCACAACGTTGCTTTACATCGGCCGCCCATTGATTTTTTTTGTCCGTCTTACCCTCGCAGCGAGTGAGGGCCGAGCGTGCACCATGAATCAGCAGCGTTCTTAGGTAACGATCGCCTCGTTTACTAATGCCTCCTAATCGTACTTTATTCCCACTGGAATGTTGTTTGGGTACTAATCCAAGCCAGGCAGACACTTCTCTACCATTATTAAACACACTAGCATCACCAATTGAGGCGACCATTGCTGATGCTGTCAATGGGCCAATACCTTCTATTTTTTGAACCTCTAAGCACATTGGATCACTGTTTGCTTGTTGTTGAATCTCTTTATCGTAACTATTCACTTGTTCGTCATAAACTTTAAACTGCTCATATAATTGTTTAAAAATAGCTTCTGACTTTACTGTTAATTTCAATTTATTATTTTCTAAAATTTCTGTCATTTCTCGTATATGACTAATTCCTAATGCAATGACGATCCCGTATTCAGCTAACAAACCACGTATTTGGTTGGCTTGAGCTGTTCGTTGTTTTATCACTAGCTCTCGTGCGCGATGCGATAACAATACATCTTGTTGCTCAATTTTCTTTACTGGAACGAATTTCATGTTAGGCCGTGTGACCGCTTCACACCTTGATTGAATGACTGTTAACATATTCATTCTGGCTCAAATAGAAGCCTTTCGATAGGTGGCGGGGTCCATACTATTACGTCAACAACGCCGGGCCACTGTATCAACGTCTAAAACTGTTCGTTAAAGATGACACATCGTCAATATTCAGCATGGCTGGCAATTTAGATATCTCTGTTGTCACAAAATCAAATTCATTTTCACGGGGACTTTGATCTTCTCGGAGTGTTTCAAACTCTGAGGGACGAAAAATATATGCTGTTTTAAATCCACATTCCCGTGCTGCTTTTAGATCATATTTGTGTGACGCCACAAGTAAGATTTCTGATGGATCTAGGTTTAACATTTTCGCTGCGTTTTGATAAACGAGTGGATTGGGTTTATAACAACTCCACAGTTCACCGGATAGAATTACATCCCACTTTAGTTTTGCTCTTTTAGATAAATCAATTAGCAAACTAACATTTCCATTGGAAAGAGTACCAATAATAAAATTCTTTTTCAGCTCATTTAACCCTATAACTGAATCAGGCCAAGCATCTAAGCGATGCCACACCATCCACATGTTATTTCGCTCTTCTTCGGTAAATTTTTCATAGATGTTATACGATTTCAACGTGTTATCTAAAGCGATTTTATTTAAATCATCGACGGTTGCAAAAGGAATTTTATGCTCGCTGATTTCTCCCATTTTTTCAGCGTAGAAATTTACCAAAACATCTATAAATCTTTCACAATCAACCCGTGTAATCTCTTTTTCTTCAAACAATAGACGAAATTCTTTGACCATCGTACCGCGCCAGTCAACAACAGTGCCAAAGGTGTCAAATAGAATAGCCTTAATATCACTCTGTTCTTTCAAACTTGAGACCACAGAACCTGACGCGCCATTATTTTTACTACATTTTCGAGCATGCATGGTTGGGTGTCTGCTTCGACCTAAATTAAAATAAGCAAAAGGGTTTGCAGCTCCTGTGACATTGTAGGCCGGTCTCCCTGATTCTTTAGCTAACCTGATGGATTTAGGGATGGATATACGGAACCCTCCATTTAGCTGATTTCTGGTATGAAAATAAGATGATCCATCAACCCTAATGTTTGCGCGAGGTTTGGCACCGCCTGCTTGAATAGATGCCTTAGTTAGCAGTGTCTCAACATCTGTTAGAAGCTCTAATAGATCCTGGGCCTGTTGATGATTTGGGGCTGAATGAATAATAATTTGTGCACCATCACGAACCTTTTTTTGAGATTCATGACCAACCTCGTCTGTAATGCCATCAGTTTCATTACGAAACTTGTCATTTGCAGCATTGTAATTGAGATTATAAACTTCACAAGAAGCGATCCCTTTTTCTTCCTCAAATAAGCGTGGCGCAATGATTTGCCATGCACGCTCTAGGTCTTTTGACGCTATAGATAGCGTAAATGTCCATTGTCCCTGCCCCGTTAGCGTAAATGGCAGACCTCTCTTCAGGATATACATATATTTCAGGGAATTTGTCGGTCCGTACACATAATGCGTAAATCCGGGAAGAGGTAAATCATTTGTATTTGATTGTTCTGCGCTTGTACACAGGTCTTGTAAGCTGATCGTCATGGTGTATGCCTCATTATGTAACGGAAGTGTAATATAGGGTTAATAATTAAATTAGTCAGATTATATAATTCCTTAAGCCTGATGAACACTCTACTCACCCAGCCCATCAACATATAACTTCGTCAACAATGCTGAAATATTTTCGCATCTAAGACCGTTCTTTTAATGGGCTGATTAGTTAGTATTTGAGAGATCTCATCACGTTCAATCAAGTGCACCCTCAGCGGGGGCAGTAAGGATACG
>CANJFK010000175.1 GCA_947473535.1 Legionellaceae bacterium
AGATTCGATAATGGTTTTCATGATGTATTGTCATCCGAACAAGTTAATCCACCATTATATCAATGTATTCTTGAAAAAGCAGACTATACTTAAAAAAACGTAATTGTTTATACGCCATCCCAAACGTATCAAGCGATGACGTATAAGCAGTTATAAAAAACCAGCAATATGGAGCAATGAAATTTCAGGAGAAATAAATGACTAACTCAAAAAATCCAGCCTACAATCTAGACGAAATAAAACTGCTGGCAAATCAATCCATCAATAATGGCTCCGTCACCCAAGATTATTTGCTAGATATCGATGAGGCCTGCCAACTCCTTAACGCCGCTTTAGCCACTGAAATCATGTGCGTACTTCGTTATCGCCATCATCAAATTATTGCAAAAGGAATTGATAAACCACAAGTGGCTGCAGAATTTATAGAGCATGCCATGGATGAGGAGCGGCACATGATGATGATCGCCGAACGAATTAGTCAATTAGGAGGCGACCCTGATTTTAACCCGGCTACTGTTTCGCAAAGAACCGCAACCGAATATGGCTCAGGTCGCGATCTATTAAAGTTAATTGAAGAAGATTTAATTGCCGAGCGTATTGCCATTATGGTTTACCGAAAAATGATTGCGTGGTTTGGAACACAAGATCCCACGACTCGGCGAATGCTAGAAGAAATACTCAAAGATGAGGAAGATCACGCCGATGATCTATGTGATCTGTTAAATACCAAGCAATAAGGATCGCGTCTGAATGAAGGTTCGCGCCCGAATTAACGTCCTATTCTTGCGCGATCCTAACTGGAGTTTCATATGAAAACAATCGATGAGTATTATAAAGTTCCACCGTCCATTAGTGATTATGGCTATATCGGCGATTGCCATTCAACGGCTTTAGTCTCTAAATACGGTTCTATCGACTGGTGCTGCATGCCGAGGATCGATTCAGCATCTTGTTTTGGCCGCCTTCTTGGATGGAACACCGCGGGTTATTGTCAACTGGTCCCAACAGAAGCCTTTGAGGTTTCTCAAAGCTATCATGGAGAAACCATGATTCTAAAAACCCATTTTCGAACAGCACATGGCGAAGCGTATGTATATGATTTTTTTTCCATGCGAAAACAAGGCGGGTATATTCCCTATCAACAAATCTTGCGGATTGTAGAGGGCATCAAAGGAACGGTCGAGTTTAAATTAGATGTCGTTCCACGATTCGACTATGGCGCTATCAAGCCCTGGATCAGACCCTATAAAAGAACAGCGTTTGTCGCTCTAGGTGGAAGTGATGGCATGCTTATTTCTGGGGATGTGCCGCTTGCATTAAGCACACGACACCATCTCACCTCGGTATTCGACGTTGTACCTAATCAGCGCAAACATCTTTCACTGATGTATCGAAATCCGGAGGATTTTGATGAATCAACCGTAGAAGTACCATCCATTGAAGAAATAGATTTTCGTTTACATGAAACGCAAGTCTGGTGGGATGAATGGAGAAGCCAGGGAAAATATAAAGGGCTTTATACCAAGCTGATGCACCGCTCAGCCCTGGTGTTAAAATGCCTTTCTAATGCACCTACCGGCGCCATCGCTGCCGCCGCTACCACGTCATTGCCAGAGTGCCCAGGTGGCATTCGTAATTGGGATTACCGATTTAGTTGGATTCGTGATTCTTATTTTTCCGTGCGATCACTCGCTATATTAGGTTTTGTTAAAGAGGCAGATGGCTTTCGCGGATTCATCGAACGAAGTAGCCACAGTAGTCCCGATGGCTTACAAACCCTTTTTGGTGTGTATGGGGAACGACGATTACAAGAATATAGCATCGACGAATTAGAGGGGTATCGCGGAGCAAAACCAGTTCGCGTCGGCAATGTTGCTGCGGAACAATTACAGCTCGATATGTACGGTGAACTTCTTGATCTTGCGTGGGATTGGCATAAACGAGATACATCACCCAATCCAGATTATTGGATGTTCTTGGAAAAAATTGTGAATTTTGTGCAACTAAAATGGCAATGCCCCGATTTCGGTATATGGGAAATGAGAGTAGAACCTCGGCACTTTACTCATTCCAAAGTCATGTGTTGGGTAGCGATGGATCGTGGGATTCGATTAGCAGAGGATCTAGGGCACGATGTGTCGCAATACAAATGGGACGAAACGCGTGACCAAATTCGTGCCTATGTTGAAGAGAAATGCTATGACCCAAACCGAGGCGTATTCATTCAAGCTGAAGGTTTTCCGCTAATGGATACTGCTCTTCTTTTATTACCCATTTTTGGATTTTTGAGTTACACGGATGAACGAATCATTCGAACAAACAATGCCATTAGACAAGATCTAGAAATTGACGGACTCTTATTACGGTATCCATTAAACACCGACGGTCTTGAGGGCGAAGAAGGTGCATTCCTTGCCTGTTCATTTTGGCTCGTGATATGCCTTGCACACCAAGGTGAGTTAAAGGAAGCGCATAAGGTCTTTAAACGCGCGCTGTCGACTGGCAATGAGTTGACTCTTTTTTCCGAACAATATGACGTAAAAAACAAGGAAATGCTCGGCAACTTTCCGCAGGCCCTGACACACCTGTCGTTGATTATAGCCGGACTTGCACTTCATGAAGAAGACCACAAAACGAATACGGCGGAGGAATAGCATTATCCGAGTCGCGACCGTTAGGGAGCGTTCACAAAAGCTCATCCATTGACTTGCTGCTTCGTGAACGCTCCCTAACGGTCTCGGCTCGGATAGTGCGACTCAAATTTAAGCATAAGATGCAGTTGCACTGGAGGAAAAAGCGTTCGCTCATGTAATAGTTCGTTATACATGGTATAATGGTGTTTACCCAACGGCACAAGATTTTTGAACCAATACGTTTTTCTAGGGGAGCATACAGCTGTAGGTGTTGTGCTATACCATGCAAACAGTGGGAAGCCTGAACCGACACTATCGCACCCCACTTGAACCCCAGGGTTCAAAATCTTTAGCTGTTGGGATCTTATTTATACATTTTTATCTAAGAAAATCGAATGAGCAGCAAAATATCAGGTTCAGCACTGGTTGTTTCGATGAACGCGCGTTGGATCTTGTTATTCATTGCTTTTGTTGGCATCGCCTACCTTCTTCAATGTAATTTTCAATTGATGCTCGGCAAATTACATTCACTTGGCATGTTTGCACCGTTTGTATTTCTAGCACTGTACTGTCTAGCCAGCGTTTTTTTCCTGCCGACTATACTCTTGGTACTTGCTGGTGGGGCATTGTTTGGTCTTGTTGCGGGAACACTATTAAATTTACTCGGAGCGACCATGGGCGCCGTTTGTGGCTTTTGTATTAGCCGTTACTTGACGCCACATAAATCCTCAGTCATTCGCAACGTTCGTATGGATAAATGGATGAGTCAGGTCGAGCGTCGAGGCTGGAAAGCTGTAGCACTCCTGCGATTAACGCCAGCCATTCCGTACAATTTAATTAATTATGGTTTAGGTTTAACCCGAATTAAATTTAGCCATTATCTCATGGCCACAACCATTTTTTTAATCCCAAACAAGATTATTGTTACTTACTGTGGTTATTATGGAATCAATGTGTTAGAGCGCATGAAAATCATGTATCTTGCATTTTGAGACTTATGGCGCATTTGTGCTGGGGTCAATGCCATTAAAGGACTGTGTGTGTTGAGGGGACCTCGACCAGAATGGCATTAAGTTAAGCGATGAAATACGTAGCCTGGATGGAACGCAGTGTAATCCGGGAGGTTCGGAGCGTTGAAATCCCGGGTTACGGCTGCGCCTTCACCCGGGCTACAATAGTTATTTTTCCTTAACTTAGTACCTATTCGTCTGACGAAGACTGAATGTTCGTACTTTCATGCTCTGGCGTTTTCATTGCCGAACCTGGTTTGTCCTTCCACTCAAGCTTCACGCGGCCTTGCTTATCCACACCAGCAACAAACACTTCAATCTCTTGGCCCTCGTTTAACACATCGTCCACTTTTTGCGTACGTTCAGCGCAGATTTGTGAAATATGCAACAAACCATCTTTACCAGGTAACAGATTGATAAACGCACCAAAATCGACGATTTTACTGACTTTGCCGCGGTATGTTTGTCCAACTTCAACATCTGCAATCAATGCTTTAATTTGGCGTTGTGCTTCGTCTAGCGCATCAGCATTAGGCGAAAATAATTGAACCAGTCCTGTATCATCAATGTCGATGGACACGCCGGTGCTTTCAATCAACCCTTTAATGGTTGCGCCGCCTTTACCAATAATAGTACGAATTTTATCTTCAGCTACTTTCATCGTCACAATTCTTGGCGCATGTTCTGACAGCTCAACACGGTGCTCAGCCAATGCATTATTCATGACGCCCAAAATATGTAGGCG
>CANJFK010000176.1 GCA_947473535.1 Legionellaceae bacterium
TGATGCCAGGTACCTTAGCAATTTCCTCAATCGAGGCCTTCGCTAAATCGCGTAATCCACCAAATCGTTGTAATAAGGCTTGTCGGCGTTTTACACCAATGCCGTCGATCGTGTTCAACGATGACGACATACCTATCTTTTGTCTTTTTTGGCGATGAGCGGTGATCGCGAAGCGATGTGCTTCATCACGAATATGTTGCAGTAAATGCAGCGCTGGGGAGTCAACAGGCATCGTTATTTCTCGCGACTCGTCCGCTAAAATTAAGCGCTCCCAACCTGCTTTGCGATCAGGCCCTTTGGCAATGCCTAACAGCGTGACACCGTCGACCCCCAATGCCGCAAACACACGCCGCGCGACCGTGACCTGCCCTTTGCCACCATCAATAATTAACACATCAGGTAAACGCTGCTCACGCACTAAGCGCTTAAAACGACGGGTAATGGCTTGCTCCATGGCGGCATAATCATCGCCTGGCGTAATCCCACTGATATTAAACCGTCGATACTCGCGTTTGGAAGGCCCTTTTATGTCAAACACGACACACGACGCAATCGTTGCTTGACCCTGGGTATGGCTAATATCAAAGCATTCCATCCGTGTAATCGGATGCGGTAAATTCAGCAACGAGCACAAGGCTTGATAACGATTAGTCATGATGGCCGCAGACGTTGTGTGTTCAGCGATCGCCATACGTAAATTGTTGAGGGCAAAATCAAGCCAACGAGCCTTCACACCACGTGGTCGTGTTTGAATCTGGCACGGTTTGCCACGTAAATCACCCAATATCGTTTGCAATGCTTGCTGGTCCAGAACCGAATGATCCGTCAAGATCACGGCGGGTATGCGCTCAGGTGTATCCAGATAGAAATACGTTATAAACGCGTCGAACACTTGTTGCCATAGTGTATCAACATCGTCGTCCATGCTCTGCTCGGGCACCGTCGGGAAAAATCCCTGACTGGCGACTATTTCGCCGTCACGCACGGTGACATATTGAATACAAGCAAAGCCTGGACGTGCCTCTATCACAATCACATCGGCATCACCACGTAATTGCACAACCCCTTGTTGCTCTTGCACTACCCGCAAATTTTTAATTTGATCGCGTAAGCGCGCTGCGTCTTCGAATGCCAGTTGTTCGACCGCTGCATTCATGCGCGCCTCAAGCTCCTCTAGAATTTGTTGACTTTTACCTTGTAAGAGGCGCACTGCGTCTGCCAACGAGCGTTGGTAATCGGCTGCAGAAATATAGTTTGTGCAGGGCGCACTACATCGCTTAATCTGGTATTGCAAACACGGCCTTGTGCGACCACTAAAAAAGGCATCACTGCAATTACGAATATTGAACACTTTCTGAATCATACTCAAGGTCTCGCGGACTGCCGTGACACTGGGATATGGTCCAAAATACGCGCCATTTTGCGGTTTTTTCTTACAGCGCATCAACTCCATTCGTGGAAAATCATGCCCTGCTGCAATGTGAATAAAAGGATATGACTTATCATCGCGCATCAACACATTGTATTTTGGCTGTAATGATTTAATGAGGTTGCTTTCTAAAAGCAATGCTTCGGTTTCACTGCGCGTAACACTGACGTCAATCGAAATAATTTGACTGACTAATGAGCGTGTTTTGACGCCAATATCCGATTTATTGAAGTAACTGGAGACTCGTTTTTTTAAATTAGATGCTTTACCTACGTAGAGAACAGTACCGTCAGCACCCAACATGCGGTATACACCTGGTTCGGTGGTTAAATTGGTTAGGAAAATGCTGAGGTCAGGTGACAATTGATTATTCATTCATCATGTAGTGAATCCATCGGCCGCTCAATCACGCGATGCTTCATCGCCAAGTAAGTAAGCTCGACATCATTTTTAATGGCCAATTTTTCAAACATGCGATACCGATAACCATTGATGGTTTTACTGCTTAAAAACAATCGGTCTGAAATATCTTGCACGCTCATGCCACTGGTTATCATCAGCATGACTTGCATTTCTCGCTCCGACAAAAGATCAAACGGCGAATCTTGTGGGGCTTGCAAACTACTAATTGCCATTTTTTGCGCAATTTCGGCACTTAAATAGCGTTCACCTTTGTAGACTTTCCGAATCGCCGCCGCCATTTCTTCCGCGCCTGATTCTTTCGTGAGATACCCCATTGCACCTAATTGCAAAACACGGCTAGGCAATGGTTCGGTACTCATGGCGGTGACCGCAATAATTTTCACATGAGGATTGGATTTTTTTAGACGCCTGGTTACTTCCCAACCATCAATGCCAGGCATTTTCATATCCAGCAAGACCACGTCGGGCTGATGCAACTTCACCAAAGTTAATGCTGTCTCACCGTTTTCAGCTTCGGCAACCACGTGCATATCAGGCAAATCATCCAATAATCGTCGAATCCCCATTCGCACCAAAGCATGGTCATCAACAATTAGTACTTTTATCAAACGATGCTCCTTGACACAACCGCCAATGAACACAAAAGGTGCACCGATATTAACAAGAGTCACAAGTCATTACAATAACTTCCTTAGGATCGCGCAAGAATGGAAAGTTAATTCTGGCGCGATCCTTAACACGCGTGGATATGAATACTGGGATTACCCTCATCCACAGGGAAAAACGGTGGATATTCACCCAGTAAACGAGCTCGTTGCATTAATTCAGACATATCAGATGCCACAAAACGGTATAATTCATCGTAATCACGAATCACAAAATAAATAGCTTGCAGCCGGTCAATTCGATACGGTGTACGAAACGCAACGACTGGATCAAACAACACGCGCATGGCTAAATTGCTCTCAACACTATACACCGTTTCATTAATAGACGATAAAATACCACCGCCATAAGCACGTATACCTTTCGTTGTATTAATTAAACCAAACTCAACAGTAAACCAAAATAGCCGTTGCAATAAGGGCCAATCAGACTCAGGCAAACTCAGCACTTTTTTGGCATAGTTCTGAACAAAATCAGCATAAACAGGGTTGGTCAGTAGGGGACAATGACCGAATAACTCATGAAAAATATCCGGCTCTTGCACATAATCCAACTCGTCTTCACAACGGATAAATGTCGCTGCAGGGAATTGGCGGGCGGCCAACAACTCAAAAAAAGCGCGTGCAGAAATTAATGCCGCAACAGGAACAACTTGCCAACCAGTCATCTCTTGCAATCGACGACTAACATCCGCCAGCTGCGGAATACTCGCGGCAGTCAATGCAAGGTTATCGAGTCCCAGCAAATACTCATCGCACGCGCGACCAGGCAATAATTTTTGTTGCCGTTCGAATAAACATTGCCAAATACGATGCTCTTCAGCAGAAAAATGGATCATCCCATGCTTATCGGGCTGATGGGCTACATAACGACTAACAAATTCCATGATAATCCTCGACGTGATGAACAAGGCTGAATTTTGAATGTGTGCTTTTAGATTATCTCTTTCTTTCGTTTTACGGAAGCCCTTAATTGATCCACGGATATGATCGTTTCAACGCCGCTCGCGGTTCGACGTTGCTCGCCTTTCCACGCGTGCCCATACACCACTTCATACGTCAATGGAACTTTACCTTGTGGCGTACAGTGAGCCAACATGGCCTGTTCAAACTTCATCCATGATTGTTTACCAGTCAAACCATGATTCCTTGCTGGGTTCGTATTACGTACCCCTTGTGCTTTCAAGGTTCGTAGTAGTTGGGGCAATGTTGAATAATGGGCAGTTAACAACTCCATATCAACCACTGGATCTATAAAATATTCACCCAGCAAACAATCCCCTACGTCGTGCATATCGGCAAAATCATTGGCATGAGCGTAATGATCGGCCGTCGAGAAGGCTCGCCGCAATTCATGGAACGTATCGGGCCCAAGCGTAGAAAACATTAAACAGCCATGCACATTCATCACTCGATTAAGCTCAGCAATCACGGCCGATAAAGGTTGTGACCAGTGAATCACTTGATTGGCAAAGACCAAATCAAAGATCCCTGCGGCAAAAGGCAATGCCGTCATATCGCCATTCACTAACGCCCATTTCTGACGCCAACTTTGCTTACGCTTGGCAAGCAAAAGCATCTTATGCGCCAAATCAAGCCCGACAATATGCGCTTTTGGGTATTGTTTTTTTAAACGTTGTGAAAAAAGACCAGGCCCGCAGCCCAGATCTAAAACATAACGCGGATTTATTTTTAAATAATCCAGCCGCTCGAAAAGACGCTCCCCAATTTCATACTGTACTTTGGCGGCTTGCTCATACTCTGCTGCGTGCGCATTAAATGCATTGCAAATTTCGGTTTTCACATTCATCATAGGAACTTAAGGATAGAGGTATATGCGCCATAAAATGACCAGTGTAACACAAA
>CANJFK010000177.1 GCA_947473535.1 Legionellaceae bacterium
GCTTTTTATACTGCAACCGGATACGCGGGATAAATTCGTAAAATATTAACTCGCGAATGCCCAAGGTCGCGGCTTATAGCTAGTCTGGCACGTCGGTCAATCATTTTTTCTTCATCAGTCATCGCCTTATATTGTTTACCCCCATCAATAGGGCAATCAAACCCTTTCCCGCTCGGATCATATAATCGAGTGAGTTCTTTATACCGGCGCTGGGCATAGGCATGCCGCAATCCATGCAGTTTAAAAACACCCATTAATTTTGTTTGCGCCTGATAGTGACTCAAATGCTGCCTGTAACTTCTGTCACGCGGAATCAGTGACTCGCCGGGTTGTACTAACTGTGCGACTTTACCCAGCCACTGGCGCTGGGCGTCGTTGGTGATATGTACTGATCGTCCAATTCCACCTTTCGTCCAGCTGGGCATGATTTGTAACCGGTCACCCTGACGCGCCAGACTGAGGGTAAACTTCATCGACTCTTCGCGACGAAGGCCAAACACGGCTTGACCTTCGAGAGACAAGCGAATGTGTGGATCGGTGCATTTTGATAAATCGATTTGGTGAATGGCTTTATTGATAGTCGAGCTATAGGTGCGCTTATCAATATTATAAGCAGCATTATCGGTCTTGATGAGATTTGGATTGTTTAACAATGACGCGGTATTACGAAGCTTTGACATATAATTTTTAATGGTTGCCGACTTTTTACCTTGTGATTTCCAGAGCTCAACCAAGGCGTAAATATGCTTCGCTTGAAGCCCTTTCACATGCCCAAGTTTATATCCCAATTCATGCAAATCCTTAATGCAGCGAAACAGCATGCAGCGCATGTCTGCTTTGCTTGCATAGGAGAGCACGCGGCTTGTTTTGACCAACTCATTAATGGAAAATTTAGCGCTTCTTAATTTGGTATTACTCATTCAGATAACTCCACAACGTCATTCGGGTTTGTACACCCATCTCGCGCATGATGGTTTGATTGACAAGATACTTCGATAAAATCGGGCTCAGCTCATGATGCAAATTGATGGCATATAAATACCGATAGCTTTTTGAAGAGGGTATTCCTAGCGACAATAACGCTGCGCTGTAGGCTTCTCTGACATGATGATAACCGAATGTCAAAATGAGGTTTTTGTTTGGGTTGCATAGCGTTAAAAACGACCCGATGATTCGGGTTTGATTATCATTTCGAATGGGGATTAATCGATCCTGACTATTGGTGGCGATATCTCGTGTGATCCAAATGTGGTCTGCTTTAATATGACTAGTGGGAACCAGTTGCTTGGCTTCGCTCAATGTTAACCCAAAGCATGTTTGAAATTCAAATAATAATCTCGCAATGAGATTAGTAAATTTATCCACAATATCGGTCTGTGGATGGATGTTTTTTTTAGATGGTCTGTGATTGATTATGCCAAGACTTTGATTATCAATACCATGGATCGTGTGATCAATTTTATATAAAAAATCTCGTATTACCGTCATGTATTTCATAATGGTTGAAGGTTTCAGTTGGGTTGACTTCCAATGTGAGACCAATCGTTGAATCTGCTCGCAGCTTAATGCATGCCATTTACCCGGAACACATTCGATGTGATGTAAATCCCGTACAACTTTGTGCAGTACAAAATACCGATGTTTTTTTGCGCGAAACGATCCCGTGTGATCATGCCGTAAATGATTATCAAGGTGTTGTCTGAGTTGGCTTTTTCGCATCAATATGACCTTCAAAATTCTAAAAACCATTTGCCCTGGGAGTCGTTTAGTGTTGATAGAGCGGTTCACGAGATCGTGATACCAGGCATAAGCCTCAAGGATCAGTTCAGGGGCAAATCAGTCGTGTTACAAAGACATGATTACACCGGGTTTACTACGGTAGGCTTTTGTCCTCCTTATGGTTGAAAAGGTTTAACTGCACGGCAGCACAATACGAAATGGCTGTCGCGGAAAGGTCAATACTAGAAATCATATTGTGATGTTCAAATCCACAAGGGATTTGCACTGCATTAGATTGCGGTGAGTCCTGATTCAACAGGTGATGGTGTTTCAGTTCCCGACTAAACGTCCCGCTATGAGATTAGGGAATGATGATAGCTTTTGCATAAGACCGATAAAGGTTTCGTCCGGATTTCACGGACTCATCAGTTATGCTTAATTAAAGATTAACAAAACGAATTGTGTTATACAAGAGAGTTTTTTGATTTATTTTGTATAATCGCGCTGCGCGCCATTATACAACCATGGGTAAGTGTATGAATCCATATGAAAAATTTGCAGCCCTTCGGCTGCGTCACTGTGGATGAATCCTCAGTGACGCAGCCTTTAAAGTCGGAAGTTTGAAGTGTTATCAGTGTTCATAAAGTTTGCCTTTGGCAAAAGAGAGATCGTACACAATGAATATAATACACACTCTATTCATTGAATTTTGCATTATGGAGGCAATGTGAATTGGTTGCATTTCAAATCTACATAGTCAAATTTTGACGTATATTCAACTCCATCAATGTTTTCATATATTTTGCACGGGGTCCCAAGTTGTTCAGTCTTTTTATTTTGAAAGCGTACATGAGTTCCGAATTTATACACCAAACGCCCATTTTTAGCGTTACTCAATGAAGAAAAATTTATTATCCCGCATTCATTATTGCGCTCGTCTATACTACTCCAACTACTATTTTTTGAGTTGTAATTAAATCGAGCATTATTTGATGTCCAGCTAATTGTACAATCGCCATCAAAAGCTTCATTTCTAATAAAAATAAGTTGTTCTATTTCACATGACATTGTATTTGAAATTGGTGGAGCACAATTAATTCTAAAATAGCCGTGTTCTTTAGTATTGTAAAATATTGTTGTACCAACAGGACTTTCTAGGTTGTTAGCAAAGCCAGAAGCGTATTTTAATAAAAGTATTATAATAAATAATTTTCTCATTTATATCCTTGTATTAATCTAGTTTTAAAATAAAAACAGAAGACAAACAGTTATTTATAATTACAACCAAGTTTCAAAGTGATTAATTTTTTTAAATTATTAATGTCATTTATCATATGCCTATAATCATCAGTAAAGTTCATTTTTTTATTTGGAACGTTACAGGGATGAAATCAGTTCAATTGGTCAATTAAGGCAATAAATACTTGCTTAATTACATCTGAAAGGATAACCAATATCATGTTATTTTCTTTCTTTAAAATTCGCTTTTACATAAAAGTTTCACTGTAAACAAGCAGTAATAGTTGAGCATATTTTTCTGGATAGCTCTTCTGCTTCGTTAATCTTTTGTGCGCCTATAATTTTCTTTATGGATTCGATTCTAGTTTCAATCTCCTCATTATTTCCTAATGCGCGTGAAACTTGCAGCCATGCATAAGATTGAATTAAGTTGTAATATTTATCATTATGAATCGATTTATTGTTGTATATGACGGATATATTGTATGCGCATGCATCTACCCCAACTGCGGCACACTTTTTATAGTGCTGAATGGCTTTATCTTTGTTTTGGAGTACACCTAGACCATCATTATACATAAAGCCGAGGTTCTGCTCAGATGGAAAGATATTTCCATTTTTATAGTTCACAAGAACCCCTTCGCTTTTAACTAGCAATGGGTAGGCTTTGGAGTAGTTTTTTACATAGAAATAAATAGATCCTAGCACGGAAGAGCAATATTTATTTCCCTTATCAGAGCATTCTTGGAATTGTTGTCGCATTACCGTATCGGTAATCAATCTATCGTGGGATAATTGAAAAATTGACTCCAGCTGATTTATATTTTCTTTTGCGTTGTCCCCTGAAAAAATTGCGAAGCTCGCCATGCACATTATAATCAGTAGTAAATGTTTGATTTCATATCCCCAATTATTGATTTTTAGGCAACACAAATCCAGCAGAGATTTTGTTGATTAAACAAGTCCATTTTTATTATTATTTTATGTGTATTTCTAGGAAAAATTGTGCATATTAGTTCAGATTGGACAACTTTTTTCAAGCTTCTAAGTAAGTCACTTGATCTTTAGATAACTATATGCGCTATATTACATCAAAACCAATGCTGTCTGCAACCTCCAGCATCGTCCAATACAAGATGAGCCTATCTTGTTTTGGACGATGCTACATTCGTGGACGTACTACAGTCGGCGTGCTACAACTAGCATTAACTTAAAATATGGTTTATAATTGCCCATCTGAAGTTAAGGCATTAATAATCGAAAACGATTTTCATAATAATAATCCCGCCTATTCATTAAAGTTTCTAAAATAATAACGACCATTTAACTCTCTTTTTTTTGAGTGAGTATTTTTATGCCATATCCATATAAGATAATAATGAGCGTGGTGCGGTGGTTCGATATTTAGAA
>CANJFK010000178.1 GCA_947473535.1 Legionellaceae bacterium
AGTGCTTGTTCATCAAGGCGAAATTCACGGGCAAGCTGTTGAGTACTTACAACACCTTCTCGCTGAATAAAATCACGTAGTTGCAGTAACATTGCGGCCTCCGGGTACCTTCGCTGCTCTTCGAACAAACACAACAAAGAACAAGATAAGCAACACGACACCGGCAAAATACGTCAGCGTTTGCTGAGGATGCAACTGAACGGTGGCGAACTGATAAAACAAAGTAGCCGTTGTATAGGCCACAATAATGGACCACGCAATGGAAAACCACATCAATTTACGATTGGCTTCTTGACGAATAGCGGCCATCGTCGAAACACAAGGAATATATAACGAAATAAATAACAAATAAGCGTAAGCGCCCACCTTACCGTCAAAGTGTCGATACATCACGCCATAGACTGAGTCAGTCAGGTTGTCATTGGGCAAACTCGCCAGACCAGGATGAAGTAAAGCATGGCCTAACGCGTTGATGTTCTGTGGAATAGACCAAAGTGCGGTTTGTAACGATCCAAAAAAATCAAACGTCATCGTGCCCAGTGGGGTAATATGCCCCATTTGCGCATATAAACTATTCAACGATCCAACGACCACTTCTTTTGCAAGCATGCCTGTCAATAAACCCACAGCAGCTGGCCAATTATCTTGATACAACCCCATGGGCGAAAACACCGGTACAATCCACTGTCCAATTAATGCCAAAATGGATTCATGACCCACATCGCCCGAAGCCAGTCCGCCATCAATCGTCAACGCATTCAAACCACCCAAAATCACACACGCTGGGATAATTAATTTGCCAGCGCGCGTAATAAAATAACGCAACCTTAAGTTGGTTTCTCGTAATATACGACGTAGTGAAGGTCGATGATAAGCAGGAAGTTCTAAAATTAATGGCGAGGCTTGGCCGTGGAGCAACGTATTACGTAACATAAAACCCGTGATAACCGCCATGAGTATGCCGATTAAATACAGCGAAAACACAATATTTTGCCCGCCTGTTGGGAAAAATGCCGCAACAAAAACAGCATAAATAGCCAAACGAGCGCTACATGACATAAAGGGACTCATGAGTACCGTCAGCAGGCGATCGCGTTCTGAATCCAACGTACGGGCGGCCATGATCGCGGGCACATTGCAACCAAAACCCACGATCATGGGTACAAATGCTTTACCTGGTAATCCGAGTGCACGCATGGCTTTATCCACCACAAAGGCGGCCCGAGCCATGTAACCAGACGCTTCAAGTAACGATAAAAAGAAATACATGGATGCCATGACCGGAATGAACGTCAACGTCGTATTGATCCCTTTCCCCACGCCGTTGGCGCATACGGCGATGAGCCAACTCGGCGTGTTTAAGCGTTGCAACACCCATGCACTACCTTGCACAAAAACGGTATCGGTCGTGATATCAAAGAAATCCTGAAAAGCACCACCCACATCAACAGCCAATAAAAACATCAAGTACATCATGGCAAAAAAGATCGGCAACGCCCAAAACCGATGTAAGACAACGCGATCAATCCTAGCCGTTAAATGCTCGCTGGCATCTGAACGCTTTTGCTGAACCCGCATGACCAATTGATGAATCGCCTGATAACGCGCATCAGCCATCAACACATCAATGTCAGTACCGAGTTCATTATCAAGGATAGACCGCGCAATCGATGGATCGCTCACTAACACGGTGTCCCCCTCCATGATGCGTCGCGCATAATAGGTTATTAAACGGGAAGGCGTACCTATTGCTAATAATCGTGTTTCTAACGTAATCAATACGTTCTGCACGGATGGGGGCAATGGCAGAGCAAACGTACCATTCGCAGCGATAACAAATGATGCAATCGCTTGCTTCAAATCCGTAATCCCCAGTTGACGATGAGCTTGTAATACGATGACAGGGCAATGCAAAAGACGCGACAATGCCTGGGTATCAATGGTAATGCCGCGAAGTGTTGCAATGTCGGTCATATTGAGCGCGAGGATTAAAGGCTTGCCCAATTCGATGAGTTGAGTCGTTAAGTATAAATGCCGTTCTAAATGACACGCATCCACTACATTCACCAGAATATCGGCATCACCATTCGCAACAGCCAATGCCGCTATCTGTGCATCCTGGCTTGTTCCTTGCACACTCGAGACCAATGAATAAACACCCGGCAAATCCGTCACTTGCGTTTCGTGCTCATCGGCAATATAAACGCCTGTTTTTTTCTCAACCGTTACACCAGGCCAATTGCCAACACGCTGGGTATCGCCTGTTAGCGCGTTAAACAGTGTTGTTTTGCCACAGTTCGGGTTGCCAACCAGTACTATCTTCGTATGCGTCATACTCGCTCCCACCGTAAATGAATCGCTTCTTCTTTACGTAAAGCAAGTGATGTGCCTCGTACATCAATTTGTATTGGGCAACCTAACGGCGCAATTCGTACGACGTGTACGTCTACACCGCGTGTCAAACCAAAGGATAAGAGCCGACGACGGTAAAACACATCCGTTTGGCCAAAATCAACCAAACGAACCTGGTCACCCTGTACAAAATCAGTGATATTTATCATCTTAGGATCGCACCAAAATGAAGTCCGATAAAAACACATTATAACACAAATGATATCGAGAATCATTCTCATTCAAATAATTGAACTTGCCGGTGCTCGTGCCGCTGCAAATAATCGGCTGATTGCATTTCTTCCAATCGACTCAGCGTACGTTGAAATGTTTTAAGCATAGCGCCTGCCGTATAGAGACCCGCTGCAGGAACAGCCGCGGAGAGAAGAAGACGTATGCCTCTATCGTACATAACATCAACAAAATGGATCAATAGAATAACGCTAACCGTATCGTCCGGCTTCAGTGCCGGTATATGACTCACAAACACGGTGTCGAACCGATCCGCAATTTCTAAATAATCCAACTGACAACGAGGCAAGTGACATATCACATCAAACTCAAACCAGACGACACGCCCCCCGCACTTTAATGCTAAAATTTGCCTGTTTTGAACAGTTAACACCACCTCACTCGCTGCATCGTCGGTCAACGCTGCAAATTGTTCTGTCAATGACCGCGATGCCGCGTCGTTGAGGGGATAGAGATAAGCTTGTAACATCGGGGCGCGTCCCAGCCTATAATCACGATCTTCAGTCAAAAGCCGTACATCACAGTGTTGTTTGATGAGAGCAATCGCTGGCAAAAAACGTTCACGGTGCACACCATTTAAATAAAGATCATCCGGACAGGTATTCGCGGTCGCCACAAGAATAACGTCATGCTCAAAAAAAGACCGCAATAATTCCGAAAGAATCATGGCATCCGCTACGTCATACACTAAAAATTCATCAAGACAAAGGATGCGCGTTGATTTAGAAAAAGTGGCGGCAATCTGCCGTAGAGGATCTTTTTGCCCTTGAAGACGACGTAATTGAGCATCAATTTGTTGCATGAAATGATGAAAATGAAAGCGCGATTTGTGCTTTTCATCGACAAATTGATAAAACAAGTCCATAAGATACGTTTTACCTACGCCAACCGGGCCATGTAAATACAAGCCTGCCACCGGTTTTTGTCGTCCAAAATGAAACCAAGACCGCGGCGCTGCTAACGCATCGATTATACGTTGTAACGAGGGGATAACATGGCGTTGTAATGGATCATTAGTGATCTCATTGCGGACTACTGCATTATCATAATGTTCAATTAAACGCATCAAACAATACCTTGCTCTCGAATCGCGTCCATCAACCGCACTTTAAGCTCAATTAATTTGCCATGAAAAAAATGCCCTGTATCAGCAAAATGCACAAGGGGTAATGGCGGTATTGCCTGATTTGCAAAGTCAAACACCAATGGGGCTGATACGACTTCATCTGCATCGCCTTGAACGACGATCCATGGTGATGGGCTGGGTGTAAACTCGGTGTAGTCATAATGCTGTACGGACGGCGCTATCGTGACCAGCAAGGCATGTGCACACTGTGCCGCAGCCCGATAAGCCACGTACGAACCAAACGAGAAACCAGCAAACAAAAGCTTCACTTCTGGCATCGCTTGCAACCATTCTTGGGCGAGAAATAACATGTCTTCACTTTCGCCAATACCTGCGTCATACGTACCAGCCGTTTGGCCGACGCCGCGAAAATTAAAACGAAGACTCGCAATACCCAGTTCTTTAAAGGTTCGAACCATCGTCGTTACAACTTTATTACGCATCGTACCGCCTTGCAATGAATGCGGATGACCCACGATTGCAATATATTGCCTGTTTACCTGCTCAGGCACCGTTAGCTCAATTTCCAATGGACCTATTGGTCCAGAAATCAAAAAGAGATGATCGCCTGGTGTATTTAATTTTTCAGTGAATGGCAT
>CANJFK010000179.1 GCA_947473535.1 Legionellaceae bacterium
CTCGTCCGAGTTTAATCGGTCAATAATCGCTTGCGTATACTCTAGGTATTCAAGTGCATGGTGAAGTAATTGATGTTCTTCATGCAGTGCCTGTACCTCACCTTCCTGAAGCGTTAGACTGGTCAATTCATCAATTTGGTATTGTAATAAATCAGCCCATTCATTAGTCGATTCCTGCCCCTGCAAGGCATCAATTAACAATTTAATTTGTTGACATTGACGATATAAATGAGACACCTCATCGAGCAATGGCTGATGGTTTGCATATTGATCTAACTGTTGGCGATGCGTCGCATGTTGTAACAGCGTTTGATGCTGATGTTGGCCATGAATGTGAACGAGCATTTCACTGAGTTCTTTTATCTTTTGTAACGGGAATGGTTGGCCATTAATGTAAGATTTGGATCGACCTTCAGGATAGATTGAACGGCGTAAAAGAATTTCTCCATCATCATTCGAGATATCATGTTCCAAAAGCCATTGGGCAGGTTGCGACGCAGGATCAAATGAAAACGAGGCATGAATTTCGCACTTCTCGGCACCAGTACGTATAACAGAGGCATCCGTTCGTCCTCCGAGCGCGAGCATTAATGCATCAATCATGATTGATTTCCCGGCACCCGTTTCACCTGTAAAGGCGGTCATGCCAGCGGTGAAATCTAATTCGAGCTGTGAAACAATCGCGAAATTTTCAATATATAAGGATGTGAGCATAATTTAATTATTAGATCCCCAACCTAATTTAATTCTTAACGTATCATAGTATTTATAGCTGCTTGGATGCAATAGCTTTAATTGCTGGGTGTTTTTCTCGATAGTAACGTGTTGTCCTGGTTTTACCAGGCACGATTCATGCCCGTCGCAACTGATTTGAAGCTCATGTTCATTATTGTTGCTAATCAACAATTCAATCGAAGCTTGCCCATCAATAACCAGCGGGCGTGAGCTTAAGCTATGAGAAAACATGGGCACCATAACCATCGCATTCAGTTGTGGGTGCATAATAGGCCCGCCCGCGGACAAGGCGTAAGCGGTTGAGCCAGTTGGCGTTGATAGGATCAAACCATCGGAGCGATAGTGGCTGACAAATTGTTGATTAATGTATACATCAAACTCAACCAAATGCGTTTCATTGCCTCGGCTTAAAACAACATCATTCAGTGCGACGCCTTGAAAATAGGTCGTCGTTTCGTCATGGATACGCATATGCAACAAACAACGTTGCTCTTCATTATAATCGCCTGCTAATACAGCACCCAACTGGGCTTCTATATCGTTTGGCGATATATCGGTTAAAAACCCTAACCGACCACGATTAATACCAATAACAGGCACGTTCACCTTGATGGCCATGCGTGCGGCGGACAAGAGGCTGCCATCACCACCAACAACAACGATTAAATCGCGTTTTTGGCCCATCGCATGCCGGGGTAGAATAGGAAGTTCAATATCAAAGCCAGCAGCGGTATCACAATCAAGAAATGTATCGATTTTTTCAGCGCGCAAATAATCAATTAACCGTTGCAACGTTTCATTAATGTCCTGGTTTGCGCGGTGTTGCCGCGCATACAGAATGACTCGATTGAAACATTGTTTGGGCATGTTAATCTTCGGCGTTAGAGGAGCGTGATGTCCGTTTGCGATCATTTTCTTTCAACTCTTTCTTGCGTAGACGTATGGATTTCGGCGTAACTTCTACAAGCTCGTCGTTATCGATGAATTCCAGTGCTTGCTCCAGAGAGAATTTAATTGCCGGCGTGAGAACAATGTTCTCATCAGTGCCAGATGCGCGCATATTGGTCAATTGTTTTTCTTTCGTGACGTTCACTACTAAATCATTATCACGGGCATGTATACCAACAATCATGCCTTCATAACAAACGGCTTGTGGCTCAACAAACAACCGTCCACGCTCTTGCAAATTAAATAAGGCAAATCCACGAGCAGTCCCTTGGCAATTGGCAAGTAATACACCGTTGTTGCGTTTGCCTAGTCGACCACGAATCGCGGGGCCATAATGATCGTATACATGATACATTAAGCCAGTACCGGAGGTGCATGATAAAAATTCGGTGTGGAATCCAATTAAACCACGCGTGGGGATTTGGTAATCTAGACGCACCCGTCCTTTTCCGTCAGGGACCATGTTTTGTAATTCACCACGGCGCTCACCCAACTTTTCCATGACACTGCCTTGGTGCGTTTCTTCAACATCAACGGTCAATCGTTCGTAAGGCTCAAGTAATTCACCATTTTCTTCACGCATGATGACTTCGGGTTTACAAATGGCCAACTCATAATCTTCACGACGCATGGTTTCAATCAGAATCGATAAATGCAATTCACCACGACCAGACACTCTGAATTTATCAGGATCTTCAGTGTCTTCAACGCGTAACGCCACATTGTGTAATAATTCGGTTTGTAACCGTTCGCGGATCTTGCGGCTGGTCACAAATTTACCCTCTTGACCGGCGAAGGGTGAATCATTCACCTGGAATGTCATGCTGATCGTTGGTTCATCAACTGTTAATGGGGGTAACGCATCAACTTGTGATGGATCACAAATGGTATCGGAGATATTCAATTGATCGATACCGGTTACTGCGATAATGTCCCCTGCACGCGCTTCGTCTATTTCTACGCGATCCAAACCTTTAAATCCAAGTAATTGCAATAGGCGTCCGCTGCGTATATTCCCGTCTTTATCAATGATTTTAACGGCCGCTTTTGCATTGATGTGACCACGACTGACGCGGCCAATACCAATGGTGCCGACGTACGATGAATAGGCCAGAGAGCTAATTTGCATTTGGAATGGGCCATCAGGATCCACATCAGGTGCTTTAACTTTATCAATGATCGTTTGTAACAACGCATTCATGTCGGTTGCTTCATCATCCAGATCAAGTTTGGCAAAGCCATTGAGCGCGGATGCATAAACAACTGGAAAGTCGAGTTGGGCATCATTGGCACCCAGGTTATCAAACAAATCAAAAACCTGATCCATAACCCAATGAGGACGAGCGCCAGGACGGTCAATTTTATTGATGACGACAATTGGATTTAATCCACGTGCAAACGCTTTCTGCGTGACAAATCGCGTTTGTGGCATAGGGCCGTCTACCGCGTCCACAAGTAACAACACACTGTCCACCATCGATAAAATACGCTCTACTTCGCCGCCAAAGTCGGCATGTCCTGGGGTATCCACGATATTAATTTGATGCCCACTCCAGTGCACGCAAGTATTTTTGGCAAGAATGGTTATGCCGCGCTCTTTTTCCAAGGCATTTGAATCCATGAGTCGCTCAACCTTCGGCCCGCGATCGTTCAGCGTACCAGTTTGTTGTAAGAGTTTGTCGACTAAGGTTGTTTTACCATGATCGACGTGGGCGATGATGGCGATGTTGCGAATTTTTTCAATCATAATGACCTTCAATTGGCGATAATGCAGGCTTACACAGCGTTGCTAGGAGAACAAACCAAACTACTTGTGCATGGATTCGACATTATACACTGTTTTGTTGATTAACCCCAAACAAATATTAAATTTTAAAAATAATGCATATTGTTCAAACTTTGCTAGACTTAGAGTGAGATATAAAAAGAGGCAGATAGCCATGAATAAATTGATTCTACACCCGACTGATATGAGCCAATGGCATGCACTGGTGAATGAAGCTCAAGCAACCACTCGTTTAGTTTTAAATGAATGCACTGAAAGTTACCTGGTTTTTTTATTGATGCGGTTTGCACAGAAAACACAATTAGTGGAATCAGTCATCGCGATGGATTTCTTAGAGTCAATGAACAGCGCCGGCAAGCGGCAAGTGGATCTGTTGCGCGATATCGGCGACAAAAGTCTATTGCTTTGTGGACTGTTTCCGGGAATGGCAACCAGACGCCACGTTAAACTGGACTATTTTAGTGGGATGGGAAGAGCGGCTTATTTATCAGTAGGTGAATTGGAAGAAAAGACGTTAGCGGATCTGTATTTTCAGCTCAGCGAGCAATTTATCAATATGCAATGCATTTTGCAGGCAATGTCCGGTCATCATAGCCCGATTGTCAACTTGAATAATGGAACGGTATCTAATACAGATTTACATCTGCATTAGATGTGCGAGGCATTACTCAACGTGTTTGCATACGCATAGCGATTAAATGAATTGCCTTCTGGGAGAGTGTTCACCTTGAGGTGACGAGACGGTTTGTTCTGACTCGGTGAATATTCGACTAAAAAAACGCAGCGTTGAACGACTCAACGTTAAGCCATTATTAACCATTTTGGATAGATTGCTAGGTTCCTTGAATAAATCCGGGTTCGCCTGTTTAAACCGCTCGCGCCA
>CANJFK010000180.1 GCA_947473535.1 Legionellaceae bacterium
CGACGGTAATGGTCTCAGGAACCATCACTTCATGGATAATCGGCGCGGTTGGCATTGCAAAACCATGCGTCAACGCTTCTTCGGCTTCTCGATATTTGTCTGATTTCTCACTACCTCGACGCTTTTTACCCTTGCGCTTATGCCCACCCATATCGCTATCATTATCATCACGAGGAGGTGTTTGATGTTTGGCTTTTTTCTTAGCGCGTTTAAAATCAGGCTTTGCGCCCTCACTCTCTTCTTTAACAACAGGCTTTTTCTTAATGGGCTTCTCAGATTTAGCGGTTTCGCTTGTCGATGCTTTGTTAGCAGTGACGGCAACGGGTTCTGTCGTTGTAACCACGTCAACCGCAGGGGTATCCGTCGCATCAACATTTGGCGCTAATGCATCCACGATAGGTTGCGTGTTGTCAACGACGTCCAGCGCATTAAGTTCATCCGTAACGGTCGCGTCAAGTGTCTCTATGTCGCTAACCATGTCGTCATCAAGATCTACCTGCGGCGCCGTTTCTTGCGGCGCAGTGCGTTTAACAAAGACACGTTTCTTCCGCACTTCAATATTGACCGTTTTACCACTATGCGCATCGTGCCCGGTAACTTGAGACACGCTTTTACGTCGTAACGTAATACGATCTGATGCAGCATGCTCAGTGCGATTAGCGCCACCTTTTAAATGATTCAGCAATATGCGTTTTTGGTCTTCATTAACTGTGTGCAACTCTTCAGTAATGGATAGTCCAGCTTCTTGTAACTGGTTCAATAAACGCTCAACAGGGATACCAACGACTTGAGCCAACTGTTTAACCGTCACATCCGCCATAATTTAATCCCCTTTCAGCTGTTTCATATGAAACAGCATTTGCGGGGCCTCGCGCCCTAAAATTATTTTATTAATCGCGAGACCCCTATTCTAATATACGATTGCCCACAAAACTTAATCATGCACTTTATTTGTTTGAAACCAAGGCTCGCGAGCTTTCATAATAAGCGCTCCTGCCCTTGCTTCTGTCATACCAGCGATGTCAAGCAATTCATCGACAGACTGCTCAGCCAGCTCATCCACTGTTGTGATTCCATGGGCTGCTAATTGCTGCGCAAGCTCGTCCGTCATGCCGTCCATCGAGGAAAGGCTAGCAGCTGAACTATCACCACCTAAACCTTGTCCAGAAGACAATGCCTGTGTCAACAATGTATTATTGGCACGATTACGTAACTCCTCAACGATTTCCTCATCAAATTCTTCAATGGCCAGCAACTCGTCCTTCGGTACGTAGGCGACCTCTTCCAAGGAAGAAAAACCATGCGCAACCAGTAAAACGGCTATTTCTTCATCAATTTCCAACGTGTCAGTAAATAGTTTGATTATTTTTGTCGATTCTTCTTGGCTCTTGCCTTCGAAATCCTCAACGGTCATAACATTTAATGTCCAGCCGGTTAATTGACTAGCTAATCTTACATTTTGTCCATTTCGACCAATGGCTTGTGATAATTGATCTTTATGAACAGCGAGATCCATTGTGTGAGAGTCTTCGTCGACAACAATCGATGAAATATCCGCCGGCGCCATGGCATTAATAACGAGCTGGGCAGGATTATCATCCCACAGAATAATATCAACACGTTCTCCACCAAGCTCACTCGAAACAGCTTGGACTCGTGCGCCACGCATTCCGACACATGCACCAACCGGATCAATCCGACCATCATTTGTCTTCACGGCAATTTTTGCACGGTTTCCAGGCTCGCGAGCAGCGGCTTTCACTTCAATTACATTTTCGCCAATTTCAGGCACTTCAATACGGAATAATTCAATTAACATTTCTTTGCGAGCACGGCTAATAAGCAATTGAGGGCCACGGGCTTGATCCAGAATATCGTAAAGATAAGCGCGAACACGATCATTAGGACGAAACATTTCCTGCGGCAACATTTCGCAGCGCGGCATAAATGCTTCTGCTTTGCCACCTAAATCAATGATCACATTGTCTCTCGTCACTTTTTTCACTGTTCCGTAGACCAGTTGACCTAACTTCGCTTGGAATTGATCAATAACTAAACGACGCTCAGCTTCCCTAATTTTCTGAAAGATGACCTGACGCGCTGTTTGGGCCGCTATTCGACCAAAATCGATAGACGGCATAAATTCTTCTATACGTCCACCAAGCGCGATGGCGGGACTGCGCTCTTGTGCCTGCATCAAGGTTAGTTCGCGCTCGGGGAATTCGACCTCATCATCCGCGACAACATCCCAATATCGAAATGTTTCGTATTCGCCTGTGCGCGAGTCAAGCTTAACGCGAATCCCAAGCTCAATGCCTGACAGCTTGCGTGTTGCTGATTCCAGTGCTGCTTGAATGGCGTCCAATACAACGTCTTTACTTACGCCCTTCTCATTCGATAACGCCTCAGCAACCAATAACAATTCTTTGCTCATCTTTCGCCTCACGCTTGGTGTAAATTTGCTTTCACAATATTGGTAAAAAGAAAGCTCTGCTGCTCATTGCCAACATCCAATATGACAGAGTTCTCGTCAGCTGATAAGATAATACCAGCAAATTTTCGCTTGCCTGCAACAGGCTTTAATAACTTTATCTGGACATTCTGGCCAATGTATCGTTGATATTGCACGCTCCGAAATAATGGTCGCGGGATGCCGGGCGACGATACTTCTAAACTATAATTACCTGGAATCGGATCTTCAACATCAAACAGCGCACTGACTTGACGACTGACTCGCTCGCAATCTTCAATCCCTATGCCGTCTGCTTTGTCGATATATACCCGTAATAACGAATGTTTGCCTTGAGCAAGATATTCACAACCCCAAAGCTCATAGCCCATACTTTCTACAGAAGGCATTATCAGGTCTTCAATTTCGCCTTGAATCATATAGCTCTCATGTTCCTAACTTTGGAAAAGTACTTTTTTAAAGGTAATAAAAAACCCCAGAAATGGGGTCTTAAATAGTGGTAGCGGGGGCAGGATTTGAACCTACGACCTTCGGGTTATGAGCCCGACGAGCTACCAGGCTGCTCCACCCCGCATCAACTGTGGCTGATTATACGGGCACTGAATTTTATTATCAAGTCTTTTCGAATAAAACATTAAATTATACCAGCGCCCAGTATCGCGTCTCTTGTCTCCCGCAAAACGTGAAGTAATTGTTGGTATAATCTGTCTAACAAATCAACATGCCCTGCCTTGAGGTACCTCTCTAAGTATTGGCAAGCATATTGCATTTTATACGTACCACAATAGACGGCTCCCCCTTTCATTTTGTGTGCTAATTTTTCAACTGCATCCCAATCATTAATTGCGCGGGCTTTTTGAATGGCCGCTATATCAATTGGCATCTCATAGCGAGCCATTAGCTCCAACATCTCGTGCAGCAACGTTTCACTACCAAGCCGTTGCAGTGCATGCTCCAGATCAAGTAATGGGAATTTGTCCAGATCAAACAGTTGATTCGGCGGTGGTAGCACATCCCCACCAATCTGATTTTCTGTAGACAGTCTTCTTTTAGTTACGACAGGAGCAATAAACCGCTTGATAATCGATTGCATTGTTTGCAGATTGATAGGCTTGCAAAATACGTCATTCATACCCGATTGCAAACATTGATTTTTCGCTTGCGCTTGCCCGTGCGCTGTTAAACCAACAATGGGAACAACCTGTTTGTTGAGCAGCTTTTCCATCTCTCGAATATGACGCGTCAGCTCATAACCAGAGAAGCCTGGCAAACCTATATCCGTAATAATCAGATCAAAATCAATTGATTTCGTCAGCGCCAGTGCGTGCTCACCATCCATCGCAGACGTAAAACAACACCCAGCCTGGGCTGCGATTAATTCTGCCATACGCAACGCGATTGGATTATCCTCGACGAGAAGAAGGGACGGCTTACTCTGAGCTGAATTGACCACCAGTCGAGCAGGATCGACCGATTCATCTCGGATCGCGGCCACACCGGCAGATTCTTGTGGCGTAATGAATAGCGGTAGTGGTTCTGTATAGTCCTGGCTGTTGCCAATTTGTAGCGTCAGATCAAAAAAGAAACTTGTACCACTATTCGGTTGGCTTGTTAACTGCAGTTCACCGCCCAATAAGGCGACATACGATTGAGCAATATGAAGTCCAACACCATGACCCGCGTAAACACCGTCATATGATGAATTAGCACGATAAAATCGATCAAACACCTTGCCTTGATGTTCAAACGGGATACCTATACCTGTGTCGATAACGTTAAACTGCAGCTGTACTTGCTCAGCGCTCTGTTCCATTACGTTGACCTCAACGATAACCGAGCCTTCTTGAGTGAATTTAATTGCATTACTTAATAGGTTTAATA
>CANJFK010000181.1 GCA_947473535.1 Legionellaceae bacterium
AATTCAAAACAGGACTTAACCACTTTGCCATAAAATACAAATTGATTATTCGCGCGAATCAGATCGCGATGCAGGAGTTAAAAAATATGGCTTGCTAACGAACCCGTGCGTAAGGTGAGTGAGTTAAATATATGCCCTGTTCATAAATAAAGCAAATTGCAACAGGTGGCGAGCACACGTAGCCTTGATGAAGCAAAGCGTAATCAAGGTTTATTTTTTGAATTAACCGTTAGAAAAAAGTTGATGATTTTTGTTTCGGAGAAAGCAGACCTTGATTGCGCTGCGCTTCATCAAGGCTACGTTCGACCAGGAGTGGTAGCGTAGTGGTGTTCGTTTTTCACACGTAGCCTTGATGAAGCAAAGCGCAATCAAGGTTTATTTTTTGAATTATTCGTTAGAAAAAAGCGGATGGTTTTTGTTTGGGGAAAGCAGACCTTGATTGCGCTGCGCTTCATCAAGGCTACGTTCGACCAGGAGTGGTAGCGCAGTGGTGGTCGTTTTTCAAACGTAGCCTTTATGAAGCAAAGCGTAATCAAGGTTTATTTTTTGAATTAAATCAATTAATCTTGTTCTTGTCCAACGATCGGAAGGAACACAGGCGTGGTCAATTACCGAAGGAGCTTCGTTCCGGGTGGAACATTTTTCTTTACTGTCACTTTACGGAATAGAAAATCTAGCTTGTTAATCGATAAGATTATTTTATTTAAAGAATCAGTTCAAACAGTTAAAGCCCGACACCCTTTTCGGATAAAGGCTTATGTGATTTTACCTGAACATCTTCATATGATTTGGGAATTACCAACGGGTGATACAAATTACTCGCAACGGTGGAAGGAAATCAAAGCGCTGTTCTCTAAGTCGGTTCATAGGTCAGGGTTTGAATTGCCCAAAACAAAACATAATGAATACTGTCTTTGGCAGCGTCGATTTTGGGAGCACACCATCAAAGATAGCCTGGATTTCGAAAACCACGTGAATTACATTCATTACAACCCAATCAAACATGGTTTCGTTGACAGTCTGCATGATTGGCCCCACTCTTCATTTCATCATTATGTCTTTCGTAGCCAGTTATCTGAAAATTGGGGGAGTTCGGGGTTAAAACAAGTTGATGGTTTTTGTTTTGGAGAAAGCAGACCTTGATTGCGCTGCGCTTCATCAAGGCTCCGCTTGTTTGTGATCGATCGACCAGGATTGGTGGCACGGTGGTGTTTGTTTTTCACACGTAGCCTTGATGAAGCGCAGCGTAATCAAGGTTTATTTTTTGAATTAATCGTTAAAACAAGTTGATGGTTTTTGTTTGGGGAAAGCAGACCTTGATTACGCTGCGCTCCATCAAGGCTACGTTTGCTTGTTTGTGATCGATCGACCAGGAAGGGTGGCGCGGTGGTGTTCGTTTTTCACGCGCAGCCTGCGAGCATGAAAAACGAATACTACCGTGACAGGACCCTGACGCACAGGCCTAAATCGATACCTCTGTTAGCAAGGAATTATCCAAGTGCCGATATTTGTGTATAGCTAAGATGCCACTATATTATTAAACACATCCTGTTCTTCCGCCCTTAAGGTTAGAACCTCAAAGCCTGTTTTGGTGACGAGGATCGTATGCTCCCATTGTGCGGATAGTTTGCGATCTTTGGTTACTGCAATGCTCCAGCCATCTTTCTCAAGGTGTTTTACGTCAGCCCGTCCTTGATTAATCATCGGCTCAATAGTGAAGGTCATGCCCTCTACCAGCATCTCCCCCTTGCCTGGTGTGCCGTAATGCATCACCTGAGGATCTTCATGCATTTTTAGGCCAATGCCGTGACCACAATATTCGCGTACTACGGTATAGTGATTGTGGGTCGCGTGCGTTTGGATGGCATGGCCAATATCACCTAAGGTAGCATAGGGCTTAACGACCGCAATCCCTTTATAAAGACACTCTTGAGTCACGTCCACGAGGCGCTTTGCATGGGTTGCTACTTCACCAATACAAAACATTTTACTGCTATCCCCATAATAGCCATCATGAATCACGGTGATGTCGACGTTTACTATATCGCCCTTTTTCAAGATTTGTTTGGTGGACGGCATGCCATGGCAAATCACGTGATTAATGGATGTATTCACGGAGTAAGGATAACCATATTGCCCTTTACTGCCTGGGATAGCCTTTAATGTGTTGCGAATATAATCTTCGCAAAATTCATCGACTTGCATGGTGGTCATGCCAGGGCAAATAACGTCACTGACAGCCTCCAGCACTTTGGCGGTAAGCCGACCAGCAACCCGCATTTTTTCTATTTGTTCGGGTGATTTAATTGATACCATTATTAATGAACCCTTTGTATTTGATGATTAAAAAAATATCATTTTATACTATTATTTAAAACGTTTCACCGGCTGATGACAATAAGGGAGCTTATTGTGCTTAGCATAATAGTTCTGGTGGTACGCTTCGGCCGGCCAAAAAGGTTGTGCCGTCAGCAAATGCGTCGCCACGGTGTAGCCGTTACGGTTTAATACGTGAATTAATTCAACGATCTGCTCGTATTGCGCCTGGTTGTAATAAAATACCGCGCTTTGATATTGTTGCCCCAGATCAGGGCCTTGCCCTGTTTTTTGGGTCGGATCGTGGATTTCAAAGAAGCATTGCAGGATGGTCCGGTAATCTATTTTAGCCACGTCAAAAATCACGCGAATGGCTTCGTAATGCCCGGTATTACCCTGACAAACTTGATCATAGGTTGGGTAATCAACTGCTCCGCCCGTATAACCGACTTCAACCTTTAACACGCCTGGCAGGCGCCGCAGATGGTAATCAACGCCCCAAAAACACCCCCCAGCGAGGATTGCTTCCTCAGTATCCGTGACCGTACTATCAGCCACAAAATCGAGCGCTAACGAGTTCACGCAATAGCGCGTGTTTTTAGTAGTAAACTGTTCGCCAGTAAATACATGGCCTAAATGCCCATCGCAACGATGACAACGAATTTCGACGCGTTGCCCGTCGCCATCTGGTTGTTGCTTCACGGCATGCGGTATATCGTTATCAAAACTGGGCCAGCCACAGCCCGCACTAAATTGGCTATCCGCCCGAAACAAAGCCAAGCCACAGCGACGACATAAATAACTGCCCTGCGTCACGACCTCATTATATGTCCCGCTCCCGGGCCGCTCTGTCCCTTTATCGCGCAGAATATGCTGAGCGGCAGGTGTAAGGCCCGCTGTTTTATCCAGAAAATCACGCATGGTATTAATTGGTCTCACGCTGACAAATTTTATCTGCCAGATAACCAATGGCGCCCGCATAATAAATGGAATTGTTATAACGCAATATCATTTTATAATTTGGATAAGCAAGGAATACGGGCCCACCGTTTGGTTGCACGATGCTGGCTTGTAACTGTTGATAAGGCAGTGGCTGCCCGCTTTCAGTCCGAACACCCATTGCATTCCATTCGCTTACCGGTTTTACGATCGACTTGCCCTCGAGTTTCGTATCAAAATTCGCAGGTAGCTTTACGTAAACGGCCCAGGGCTCACCCGTTTGCCAGCCATTTATTTTCATGTAGTTCGCGATTGACGCAAATACATCTGGTTTAGACGTCCAAATATCTTTGTGGCCATCGCCATCATAGTCAACGGCATATTTTACCCAACTGGAGGGTAAAAACTGTGGTTGACCAGACGCACCGGCCCACTCGCCTTTAAATTGTTGCAGCGTCACGTGCCCATCATTCAAAATATGCAGCGCTAAAAACAGTTCCTTGCGGAAAAAAACGGGTCGATTGGATTCATAGGCTAACGTTGCCAATGATTTAATCACAGGGAAATTCCCCATGTAACTGCCGTAACTGGTTTCCATGCCCCAAAACGACATGATAAAACAAGGATCGACGCCATATTTTTGACCAATTTCGTCAGCAATGGCTTGATTTTTCTTGTATTCTTTCCGACCGATGGCAATGCGATACGCATCGACACGTGAATTACGATACTTAGTATACGTTAAGCGATGTTCCGGCTGTGATCGAGCGAGGCCCTTGACTTGTCGGCTCGGCTCGTGAATATCTGCGAATGCACTATCAAACGTTTGGGGCGAAATACCCTCCGCCAGCGCTTCTTTACGCACGTCGGCTACCCAGCTGGACCAACTTTGTTGTTGTGCAGAAACGGCATAGGATAACAAAACCCCCATCCCTATTGATAAAAACAGCATCCATTTTTTCATTGTAAATCCTCTCGTCTGACTACGTTCTATTGGAATTAGACTAACACGATCTACAGCGACTATTAAAGTGGTTTTAATGTTTACCATGGC
>CANJFK010000182.1 GCA_947473535.1 Legionellaceae bacterium
CTGCCTCCACTTCAATCCCTAGCGATTGTTTTGGCGCGTTAGCATAAGGCACAATGGCACGTTTAAACCCATGTTTCGCGGCTTCTTTCAAACGCTCCTGACCACTTTGAACAGGTCTTATCTCGCCCGCCAGCCCTATTTCACCAAAAATAATGGTTTCACTATCAAACACACGGTTACGTAAGCTGGAGACGACTGCCGCAAGCAGCGCCAAATCACTACCGGTTTCAGTTACTTTGACGCCACCAACAACATTGATAAACACGTCTTGATCAAACGTAGCTACGCCACCATGACGATGTAAAACAGCCAGCAAAATAGCTAGCCGATTATGCTCAAGACCCGCAGTCACTCGCCGCGCTTGTTGACCATGCGCTTCATCGACTAACGCTTGTACCTCGACCAGCATGGGGCGAGATCCTTCCCATGTCACCATGACCGCGCTGCCAGGTGATGGCTCCGGCTGACGTGATAAAAAAATGGCCGATGGGTTTGCAACTTCTTTCAAGCCGCGATCCGTCATCGCAAACACCCCTAGCTCGTTTACTGCTCCAAATCTATTTTTAATCGCACGTATCACCCGAAAACGACTATCATTTTGCCCTTCGAAATAAAGCACGCAATCAACCATATGCTCTAAAACACGCGGTCCAGCGATAGCGCCTTCTTTGGTCACATGACCAACGAGAAACACGGCCGTTTGAGTCATTTTTGCAAATCGTACTAATTGAGCGGCTGATTCCCTGACTTGACTCACACCACCAGGTGCTGAGTTAATGGTATCCGTAAAAATAGTTTGTACCGAATCAATCACAATAACCCGTGGCTTTTCTTTCTGAGCATGAGCAATAATGGTTTCCACTTGCGTTTCAGCGAGCAGTCGTAGCCCAGCCAACGGTAATTGTAACCGCTTTGCGCGCATGGCCACCTGTTGGAGTGACTCTTCACCCGTCACATACAATATGTTTTGCTCTTTTGCTAAATTAGCCATCGTTTGAATTAATAGCGTTGATTTACCAATACCAGGATCGCCACCAATCAGCACGACTGATCCATCAACTAAACCACCCCCCAACACGCGATTTAATTCGGACAAACCACAATCCATACGTATCTCGCGGTCAATCACAACATCATCTGCAAAGGTCACGATCGAACGTTGGTTCGCATAATGGCCCAAGCGAGCACTCCGACCAGACGATGCAACGCCCTCTTCCGTTATCGCATTCCACGCACCGCATTGTGTGCACTGGCCAGCCCATTGTGAACATATTGCCGCACATTGGCTGCAAATAAAACGTGTTTTAGTTTTAATGTCTACATCCTCTCGTTGTTTAACGCATACAAACAGCATATACTCTAGCAATTGTTACATACTATATGAAACAAACCAAAATGAATAAGAAACCTTTTCAGTGGGCCGTCGTTGGGGCAGGTCCTGCTGGCATTGCGGCCGTTGGTAAACTACTTGATCACGGCATATTACCTGAAACCATCCTGTGGCTTGATCCACATTTTTGCGTCGGTGATCTGGGGCGTTTTTGGCATAATGTATCCAGTAACACCAAAGTGAGGCTATTCACCGAATTTTTGTGCGCAGCCAAATCATTCGAATACGAACAAGCACCCATTGATTTCGACTTAAACCATCTTGATCCTGACAAAACATGTACGCTGCATTACATGGTCGAGCCGTTACAATGGATTACTGACCGGTTACGGACACGAGTCCATGCAGACCAAACGTTTATTGGTAACATAACGCTTTCTGAACGTGTCTGGTCTTTACATAGTAATTCACAAATATACCATGCACACAATATCATTTTGGCAACGGGGGCGGTTCCGACAAACCTAGTTTACCCAGAAATTGATGTCGTCCCCTTTGACGTGGCCATTGATAAAAATCGCCTTACTGACTATGTAAACTTAAATGAAACCTATGCTGTTTTTGGTTCCTCTCACTCAGCGGTAATGATTGTTAAACATTTGGTTGATCTCGGCGTTAAAAAAATCATTAATTTCTACCGCTCGCCTTGCCGTTATGCCATCGATATGGGCGATTGGATTTTATTTGATAATACCGGGCTAAAAGGTGATACGGCACAATGGGCTCGACAGTATATTGATGGTTTATGGCCGCAGAATTTAGAACGGCATACCAGCAATGAAGTAAATATTGCTTGCTATTTACCGGAGTGCGATAAAGTTATTTATGCAATAGGCTTCAAACAACGAAACACCATCATCATGGGTGATTATGAACACATGCATTATAACCCCCATGTTGGCGTCATCGGACCAGGATTATTTGGGTTAGGCATTGCTTATCCTGAAAAAAAACCGGATCCTTTCGGCAGCGTAGAAACGCAAGTAGGGTTATGGAAATTCATGGGATATCTAACGAAGGTAATGCCGGTGTGGTTTAAGTATCATACTTAGGATCGTGTCCGTAATAACGCCCTATTTTAGGTGCACTATCGCAGCGCACCTAAAATAGGGCGTTATTACGGACACGATCCTTAAATTTGTTGAAACCTGTTGACGAGACAGGATATACTTCGCGCGAGGTACACTGTCCAGGATAAAACTGATGACCAAGCCAGTTCAATTCGAAAAATCAATCGCCGCGCTTGAAGCAATTGTCATGCAGCTGGAAAAGGGTGAATTATCGCTTGAAGATTCACTACAACAGTTCGAAAAAGGGATTACATTAGCTCGACAATGCCAGGACACATTAAATCAGGCAGAACAAAAAATTGAAATACTTTCTGCAGTCACAACGCCAATAGACGGTAAAACGGATGAATAACCAAACCATCAGCAACTACAGAGCTCGACACGAACAAATACTTCGCGACTTGCTTGATAACGCAAATATTCCTGCTTCACGTATACAAAAGGCCATGCATTATGCCTTGTTTCCTGGTGGGAAACGTTTGCGGCCAGTATTAGTTTATTTGTGTGGTGCGTTGATCGATGTGAATCAACCTAGTTTAGATATGATTGCCGTAGCCATTGAATTAACCCATTGCTATTCGCTAGTACACGACGATCTTCCGGCAATGGACAACGACGATTTACGTCGTGGTAAACCAAGTTGTCACCGCGAATTTGATGAAGCAACCGCTATTTTAGTGGGTGATGGAATGCAGGCTTTGGCAATTGATATTTTATTAAGCCATTTACCGAGATCACTCTCTACCAATCAAGTCATCGAGGTCACTCACGAACTAGTCAAAGCCTGTGGTCCCGCTGGCATGGTGAGTGGCCAAAGTCTTGATCTATCTGAATTGACTAATCCATCCATCAGTGAACAACAATTATGCGAAATTCACCGGCTAAAAACAGGTAAATTGATCATGGCGTGCATCAATATGGTTATAGCAGCAGGCCATCCTTCAACAGCCGCTGCAAGCGCGCTTCGCCAATTTGCCAACCATTTAGGCCTAGTCTTTCAAATGCAAGATGATTATTTAGACCACTATGGAACAACAGAAATACTAGGTAAAGGGCGTGCATCGGATGCTGCTAACAGTAAAATAACCTTTGCGAACCTATACAAAAAAGAAGACTTAAGCGCATTAATCAATCATAATTTTCAGCAAGCGCAACAAGCATTGACGACTTTCGCACCACATGCGGATGATTTGCTGGCATTATTGAATTATTTACAACGTAGAATGCATTAGGGGAAAAAAACAATGGCCAAACCTAGAAAAAAACACACGAATAACAATTACTCGTTCATATTAAGCTGTCTGTGTGGCGTCACCGCTACAGCGTTAATAACGGCCGGCATTATCATTGCTACTTCGGCTAAAGCCGCGGTCATTGGTGTCGCAGCAACGGCTGTTATTTTTGCAGCATCACCCGTGTTGCCATTGCTTGGATTACTGCTCATCCTGGGTGGTTTGTGTTTACTGCCTTTGTTATTTTGTGATTTCGGAGCACACCATGGCCACCATGGTCATGGCCTATTTGTACACCCACGACGAAATATTGTCGTGCCCGTGCCGATCGCTTGCCACGATGATATCGTTCTAACAGGCATGGGTTGTCACAATAATGTACATGGCCATGGATTGTTCCATCGTGGAATACACCACGGCGGCGGAGTGCACCACGGCGGTGCAGTGCACCACGGCGGTGGAAATCACCACGGCGGTGGAAATCATCATGCTCATGCTTCATGGTGGTAAGAAAAACGGGTCCAAACCAATAAACAACACTAAAAAATCAAGAAATTGCTTGACAGGCACGGAGCATCAACATAAACTTCCGTTCTCTTTTTAGGGGTTATA
>CANJFK010000183.1 GCA_947473535.1 Legionellaceae bacterium
AAACAATGAAAAACAAGGATATTAACCCATTGGTCGCAATCAGTATGGCACTCAGTGGAAACATCCAGTTATAATCATTGAAGTGTGCAACAGGAGATTCCTCACTGCGTTCGGAATGACGTAGCGAGCCCTACGGGCGAGCAGTTACCAATCTCCTTTGTCAGAATGACAAAACGAATTAATATTTTAATCAACTCTACAAGACAAGTGTAGGCAACGACATTGACAATAGCAAAAAATTCGTCCATAAGGCGTGATTTGTATCCGCAAATAGCGGGCGATCACGTAAAACGACATGTTCTTAAATAGCCCCTTTCGTATTGGAGGGCTAACCTTTTCCAACCGCTTAATTCAGGGGCCATTGGCAGGATTCAGCTGTGCGCCATTTCGACAATTATTTTATCAATATAACTCACCAGCTTATTGCGTTTCTGAAATGATTTCTGCAAACGATGTATTGCATAAACATCAACTGAATTCGCGTTATTTGTATCGCGCGCCCGAAGAAAAAACACTTTGCTACCAGCTGTCTGGCCACGATCCGTTGATAATAGCTGCAGCCGCACGCCACGTGGAGGCGCTGGGTGCTGATTTAATTGATTTAAATTGCGGCTGTCCTAAAACAAAAATTCGCAAAAAAGGTGCTGGCAGTGCGTTGCTTGATGAGCCGCAACGTTTGATTGATATTGTTCATGCGGTGCGCAAAGCCATCCGGATTCCCCTCACGATTAAACTCCGCATCCAGGACGAGGCTCACGATATTTTGCTTGCTCAAGCGCTTGAACAAGCGGGCGCGGACGCGCTCATTGTCCATGGTCGGCGTTGGGTCGATGATTATGATGTGCCGAGTGATGTCCAGCGCATAGCCACAATCAAACAAGCGGTAACGATCCCCGTGATAGCCAATGGCGATATTGCCGATCACCACTCGTTAGCTCGCGTCATAACAAGCACTGGGTGTGATGCCTTTATGATTGCACGTGCCGGCAGTGGTAATCCGTGGATCTATCAGCATTTATTAGCACATCCAGGCCAATATGCCGAAGCAACCTATACCGAGCGAGTGAACTGTTTTATAATGCATTTGCAGGGCTTAATGCAACTGGAAAGCGAGCACCAAGCGATGCTACAGAGTAAGTCGCTTGTTCGGTATTATTTTAGAAATATACTTCATGATGAGCAAATTAGAGCATTTTATGCGCTTGACCGATTGTCTGCCGTTAAACCATTTTTGAGGCGAGCAACACCCATTCCAGCCGATCCACCTTGTTTGTTTTCTTGATTCAAGGTATGTTTCTCTTTTTATGTTGATCGTTTATGAACCTAATCGAACTTATCTCTGCCGAGCTACGGCAACAGGGCGCCATACCTTTTGCTGACTTCATGCAGCATGCATTGTATGCGCCAAATCTTGGCTACTATAGTGCGGGATTGCAAAAATTTGGCGTAGGCGGCGATTTCGTCACCGCCCCTGAATTAACACCCTTGTTCGGGCAGACGTTAGCTATTCAATGCCAGCAAGTATTGGGCGCCGTAGATCATCCGATTCTATTTGAATTTGGAGCGGGCACGGGGCAATTATGCGTGGATCTGTTGATGCATCTTGAACGCCTGAAATGCTTGCCCGACGAATACCATATTTTAGAGGTCAGTAGCCAGCTTAAACATCGTCAGGCAACGTTGATTCAACGAATGATTCCTCATTTAATGGATAAAATTAAATGGCTATCATCCTGGCCAGAACAAGCATTCAATGGCGTGGTAATCGCCAACGAGGTCTTAGATGCCATGCCGGTGCATCGGTTTGTGCAAACAGAATCAGGTTTGTTAGAGAGCTATATCACCTTAAATGCTCAAAACGAGTTAGCTGACGTATTAAAGCCATGTATTAATTCGCGCCTGATTCAACACGTTCACACTGTGTTATCGAACGATTTATATCCTTATCAATCCGAAGCTAATTTATTTATAGATGACTGGATGCAGCAATGCCATACTATGCTCAATAGCGGCGCCCTATTGATATTAGATTATGGTTTTCCGCGCCATGAATATTACCATCCTGACCGCAAACAAGGCACGCTCATGTGTCATTACCACCATCACGCTCACGCCAATCCCCTACTGCATGTTGGCGAGCAAGATATAACAGCGCATGTCGATTTTACCCATGTAGCTGATGCGGGCCACGCGGCGGGGTTTCACGTGGCAGGCTATACAAATCAGGCGTCTTTTTTACTGGCCAATGGTTTATTAAACTTGCTTTCAGACATCACGGATGAGCACGTTCGAGTCAAAGCGCAACAAGCCGTCAAGCAACTCGTTCAACCCAATGAAATGGGTGAATTGTTTAAGGTGATTGCCCTTACAAAGACGCTTGATTTAACATTAACTGGGTTTCAATTACAGGATAAACGAGTGAGCCTATAACCATGACCAAATATTATACGACAGTGGAATTGCAGAAAGAGTCCATGAAATTTTCTGCGGGTCATACCACCATTTTTTCTGCGACCGAACGTGAACCATTGCATGGGCATATGTATAGTGTTTATCTTGCATTAAGTACGTGGGTTGAAGAAAATGGCATGACGTTTGATTATCGCTATTATAAAGAGCGAACGCATGCCTTGTGCCGGCAATTGAATCAAACGTTTTTGATGCCGCAATTTTCACCGTTCTTGCAATATGCTGAAGATGATAATTATTACTATTTCACCTTTAATCACAAAAAAATACCTTTTCTAAAAGAAGACATCACTCTGATGCCGTTAACCAATATCACTGTTGAGGAACTTTCCCGCTGGTTTGTGAGTGAACTAATCAAAGATGAGGCTGAATTATCCCGTCATCGAATTGAAACGATCGTCGTCAAGGTGTTTTCTGCACCTGGGCAATCGGCAAGTCACACATGGCAACGCCGTTAAATGGAACACGCCTTCGTTTTTAAAGTTTGTATCCCACATACCAATCGTGATTTTTATGATTACTATGCAGAGAACGATGAGCCTTGTATTGGAGCAAGAGTTTGGGTGCCGTTTCGAAACAAGTCGCGTCTAGGTGTAGTGATTGGCCAGGGCGAGCCCGAAAATCCATCCGTTAAACTCAAATCAATTATCACCGTCATTGACGATAAACCACTGCTATCGGCAGAGCTGTTAGTATTATGCAGCTGGGTAGGTGGTTATTATCAGTCACCACTGTCAGAAGTTATCCCCTTGGTATTACCTAAAAAATACCGTCGTGGGCTTCCGTGCCAACTGCCAACGTGTGATTATTATTCATTAACCCGCTCAGCCGAAGAGACCCATCAGCACGTGACACCACAAGCTCATCGCCAACACGCATTAATCGATTTTATTGCCAGCCATCCCGAGCCATTGTCAAAAAAAAACGCATTGCGCGCGGGATTCACAAGCGCACAACTGAATGCTTTATTAGACAGTAACCTCTTGACCAAACAAGAACAAATCGACAAACCGGTCTCGCCGAACGAGCATCGGAGTCAACCTTTACCATTAAACGCTGAACAAGCCGTGGCTGTTCAGCACATCGGCGAACACTTAAATGCGTATCATTGTTTTTTATTGCAAGGCGTGACAGGCAGTGGCAAAACAGAAGTTTATTTACAAGTGATCGCAAAAACGCTTGCCTTGGGTAAACAGGTCCTGGTATTGGTACCAGAAATCGGTCTGACGCCGCAATTATTAACCCGTTTTACGGCGCGTTTTCAAGAGCCTATCGCGGTCATTCACTCGCATTTAAATGACAGTGAACGCCAAATTGCCTGGCAATTAGCCAACGACGACGAGGTCAAGTTAATCATCGGCACGCGCTCAGCTGTTTTTACGCCTATGCCGTCGCTGGGCTTAATTATCATTGATGAAGAGCACGACGCATCACTAAAACAAATGGATGGGGTTCGTTATTCAGCTCGCGACACGGCGCTGATGCGCGCCCACTTAGCCCGTGTACCCATTATTATGGGCTCAGCAACACCAAGCCTTGAAAGCTTGCACAACTGCGCTATCAATAAATACACGTTATTGCGTTTAAATCAAAAAGCGCTGAGCAGTACGCCATTGCACTACCAAATTATAGATATTCGCAACCAGGTATTGCAGCATGGGTTGGCAAGCCCAACGTTAGCGATTATTAATGAACATCTTCAGAACCAAAATCAAGTATTGGTTTTTATTAATCGCCGTGGTTTTTCGCCGGTGCTGTTATGCCATCAATGCGGCTGGATGGCCGATTGTCGCGCTTGTGATAGTCATTTAACGCTACACCGACA
>CANJFK010000184.1 GCA_947473535.1 Legionellaceae bacterium
ATATCGACAGAAATAAATGCAATCAAAGTGATATCATTCGATGAGTTGGTTAATCGTCATAGCGATCATCATGTTGTTATAGCCATTGGGGATGCCAGACGCAGACGGAAAGTCGCTTTAGAATGTGAGAGTGCTGGTTTGATTACGCCATCTGTATTTGCGTTAACGTCGCGCCAATTAGATAATGTAACCATTGGTCATGGCTCAATTTTTTGTGATTTCACTATGACAACGTCAGATGTAACAATTGGCCGCCATTTTCATGCCAACATTTATTCTTATATTGCACATGATTGTGTTATTGGTGATTTTGTAACCCTCGCTCCACGTGTTTGTATTAATGGGAATACGATTGTTGAAGATGACGTATACATCGGAACGGGTGCTATTTTGAAACAGGGTACAAAAGAAAAGCCTTTAATAATTGGTCGTGGGGCTTTGATAGGCATGGGGGCTGTTGTTACAAAAGATGTTCCTCCTGGTATGGTTGTCGTTGGAAACCCAGCGCGCGTTACTGGTGTTCGACAAGGATATGAAGAGCTGCTCAGAGAAGATAGCTGATAGTACATACACTATTGGAACGATTCGACCAACTTGCACTTGTGCGAGCACTAACATTAAAACGGATAATATAGAACAATGAAGAGCATTCTTTTGCTGGATCGTAGTTTGAGTGTAAATGGCACATCAGTCTATTATAAAAATTTATCCGCCGTGTTGACAAATAAAGCGAAGCTTTATTTTTTTCCGTTTAAACAACATGTTTATTATGATGAAATAGCGTCAAATACAACGATCATCAAAATAATTCCCTTTATTTTGCAATGCTATGACATCGACATAATTTATGTTTGTACTGCTGAAATGTATATTATGGCACTTTTTTTTAAGACGTATTTCGCAAAAGAAGCTAAGATAGTTTATTCAATTTTTCATCCGCGAGGGAATGTATTTGAGGATCATTACTTTGGGCGAATATATAAGAACGTTATTTATAAAAAATTACTAAAATTTCCTGAATCGTTTGTTTTTTACAATGAATTAACGAAATTAAGTCATCAAGATCACTATGGTTTACCTTTGGATAATTCAAGCATATTTCCTGTGTTAGTAAAATCGTTGGAACCTTCAGAAAACAGTCGTTTAATTAAGAACGTTGCTATTACTAAAATTATCTCATTAGGCCGGCTCGTTGATTTTAAATATCACCATGAACAGGTCATTAATGCGATTAATCTGCTTAAACGAGAGAAAGATATTCCGATTGAATATCATATATACGGTGATGGGCATTTGCGAAATCGCTTAGAAAAATTTGTCGAAACTACCGGATCAGCGCACTTTGTTTTTATTCATGGAACGTTACAAACGGAAGCGCTTTATGAGCATTTAATGACGGCTGATCTGTGTATTGGCATGGGCACATCACTAATTTATGCGGCAAGTTTAAGCGTCCCATCGATACTTGCTATTGAATCATCTGATCTGACGTATGGTTTTTTTACAGATGATTTAAAAGGCTATGAAACAGGAGAGGATGTAGGTGACTTGGGGAAAGAAACCTATTTGTCGGTCTTCTCGCGCTTTTTTGAGTTGAGTGACGTTGAGCGAGCTATTCTTAAGAAAAAAACGATAGCGAAAGCGCAGCAATATGCCTTTGAAGAGAATGTTGATAAATTGTTAAATCTACTTGTTGAGCCGCGTCAAAAAGATATAACTGGTATTTCACTCTTTACTTTCTTAAAGGTGTTGCTTGCAAAAGTAGGCGTCAAACTTTTGCCTAAAACTATTGGTGACAAATAAAGTTGATCTCCACAAAATTGAGGAATTTACATTGGAAAATACCAACCAAAATAAGGATAAACAACACTCATCTTCACCGAACAGGGTGGTCATACTTGGAATTGATACTATTCGTCATAAAAATAGATCTCAACTAGAATTAATGAATAAACAAGGTCTTGTCTTTGATATTTTTACAAATGATTTGTCAGGTGACTCATTGGAGCAACTGGGTGAGCTGAGCCAATCTAACCGGCTGTTTCGCTTAGAAAGCAAGTTTTATAAGCGGCTTAAGCAATTAATTACCTATATTATTAAACATAAGCGTTCAATTCACCATGCGGAAATTTATTCTGGTGGACGTTTTGCTTGTTTTTATGGTCTATTGTGCCAGTGTTTTAGAGTCAAAAATCTTGTCGCAGAGCGGGGGGATTTGCAAAGTATTCTGAATATGCCATCGTTGAAAAATAGATTAGTGTTTCAATATGTTTATAAATCCGCTGATCTTGTTTGGTATAAAGAACCTTATATGGAGTCGCTACTTAAAAATATGGGTGTTAAACGATATACGATGATACCTAATGCGGTAGGTACTCCAATCGCTAATTCAATAGTAGATAAAGACATTGATTTTATCTGGGTAAATCGATTGGTTTGGCGAAGAAATTTTGAATGGGTTATTAACTATTTCTACGATGAAAAAATACTAAAAACAGTCGTTTTAGGCTACGCAGCTGCGAATGCCAAAAATCTGCCAGGTAACGCGAATTCGTTACTCAATGAGTTAATGGGGACAGCGCATTTTGAAGTGCATGGTTATGTTGATCCAGTTTCTTTTTATCAGCGGGCAAAATTTTTTATTTTACCTGCAACCTATGTTTATGGAAATTACTCCTTGTTAGAAGCGATGTCTTATGGTGTTATCCCGATTGTTTCTGAAACTGAGGCGACAAACAAAATAGTACAAAATGATATAAATGGGATTACCTTTAACCATGACTTTGAAAGCTTTACCGCAGCAATTGATAAAGCAAGAAACATGGATGAAAGTACATACAAATTGATGTCTGAAAGAGTAAAACAATCGATTAAGGATCATTTTTCTTTAACACAATGGGAAAAGAAAATGTTATCCATGTATTCAGAACTGCAATCCATTTAATGAGATGATTGGGTTAGACGGTAGCTTTGACGCTCTCGCTCTAGTACCGTTTCACAGAGGCCAAACAATCGTATCCGCTGTGAAACGGTACTAGCAGAAAAAGCTGGAAATTATTCTTGATTATTATATGCTACCCATCAGAAGTTGCTCCCTAGCTTTGATATGCCACTTAGTCAGTATGCAGTGGAAGAGGCTTATACAGCGGGGATAAGTCAAATAAATTTTGTGACCAAAGGAATTAATGTATGAAAGTTATGATCACCGGATGTGCTGGTTTTATTGGTATGCACGTGGCATTACGCTATTTGAAACAAGATGATGAAGTAATTGGGGTTGATAACCTAAATCATTATTACGACGTGACATTAAAACATGCACGACTAGCTCGTTTAACTGCCTCTCCAAATTTCCGTTTTTCTCAATTAGATGTGTCAGAAAAGGACGGCATGAATGCGCTTTTCGCACGAGAAAAACCTGAACGTGTTATTCATCTGGCCGCTCAAGCAGGTGTTCGTTACTCGCTTGAAAATCCTCATGCTTATGTGGATTCCAATTTACAAGGGTTTATGAATATTCTTGAGGGTTGTCGTCATCATAACGTAGAACATTTGGTGTATGCGAGTAGTTCTAGCGTTTACGGCAGCAATACGGCGTTACCGTTTGATGAATCTCAGAATGTTGATCACCCCATTAGCCTGTATGCAGCGACTAAAAAAGCAAATGAACTTATGGCTCATGCTTACAGCCATCTATACCATTTACCAACAACAGGTTTGCGCTTTTTTACTGTCTATGGTCCATGGGGCAGGCCTGATATGGCACTATTTAAATTCACCAAAGCAATAGTCGCAGGTGAACCTATCGATTTATATAATTCAGGGAAAATGGTTCGTGATTTTACTTATATTGATGATATAGTTGAAGGAATCATTCGTGTTGTGGGCAAGGTTGCAGCACCAAGTTTAGATTTTGATTCATCAAATCCTGATCCTGCGGTAAGTACCGCGCCTTATCGAATTTTTAATATCGGTAATAGCCAACCGACTCCTCTTATGGATTATATAAAGGTATTAGAGGAATCATTGGGTATAGAAGCAAAAATGAATTATTTACCCATGCAACCGGGTGACGTGTGTGTTACCTCGGCAAATACAGATACGCTGCACCATTGGGTTGGGTTTAAACCGGACACAGTTGTTGCTGTTGGTGTTCAACGCTTTGTAGATTGGTACAGAGGTTATTATAAAATATGAACCTATAATGGTAACTTATCAATAACCCCGGGAAAGTACGTCATCCCGAACGTCGTGAAGGATCTC
>CANJFK010000185.1 GCA_947473535.1 Legionellaceae bacterium
ACCAACTCCATTCGCTCGCCCTTTGAAATAGCTTGCGCAAGGTGAATCTTACGTGGTGACTCACGATTGGCGTGATGTACTGAGTTTATACGAACAAAGACCTTTTTTTTATGAACCGTTTCAATCGTTGATAAAAATTCACGATTATCACCACAAAACAAGGTTAATGGCTCATCCGGCTGCATGCGCAGCACAACACCGACATGCTGACTGGCCGCTGCAGATAGCTCAATTAACTGGCCACAAGCATCAATACCAGGTTGATAAATCCGTATCGTTCTCACGATAGCTTTCTCGATAAAGTATAAAGCACTTAGTATATTACAAACCTGACTCTGTGTTAAAATTTGTTTTTTTGAATCGTTGAGAGCGAATACAACATGAATAATACACGTATTGAAACCGATAGCATGGGTGAAATAGCAGTTCCCGCCAATAAATATTGGGGCGCACAAACGGAACGCTCATTACATCATTTTAATATTGGCTCCGATATTATGCCGCGAGAAGTAACGCATGCGTTTGGCATACTGAAGAAAGCCGCCGCATTAACGAATCTCGAACTGGGAAAATTAACACAAGAGAATGCAGATTTAATTGCACAAGCGGCGGACGAAGTAAGTCGTGGTGCGTTGGATGCTCATTTCCCACTTCATGTTTGGCAAACAGGCAGCGGTACTCAATCCAACATGAATGCCAATGAAGTGATTTCCAATCGCGCCATTGAGATCGCGGGCGGCGTACAAGGGAGTAAATCACCCGTTCACCCCAATGATCACGTCAATATGTCACAATCATCGAATGATACCTTTCCAACAGCCATGCACATTGCTGCAGTGACCTCGTTTCAGCAAAAATTATTACCTGCTGTCCGTACGTTACGGGACGGCTTAGCCGCTAAAATGCATGCTTTTAAAGACATTATAAAAATCGGGCGCACTCATCTTCAAGACGCGGTGCCTTTAACCCTAGGCCAAGAGTTTTCGGGCTATGTCGCTCAACTAGATGCTTGTATTTTACGCATTGAACAGGTAATGCCGGAGCTGTATGAGCTAGCGCTTGGCGGCACGGCCGTAGGAACAGGGTTAAATACACACCCGCAGTTTGCACAAAACGTTGCGGCGCATATTGCGACAATCACCGCATTACCGTTTGTTTCCGCGCCAAATAAATTTGCAGCACTCGCCTCGCACGAGCCATTGGTGATGGCTCATGGTGTATTAAAAACACTGGCATGCGCGCTCATGAAAATTGCAAATGACCTGCGTTGGTTGGGCTCTGGGCCACGATGCGGGATTGGGGAGCTAATTTTACCTGAGAACGAGCCAGGATCATCCATTATGCCTGGAAAAGTAAACCCAACCCAAGCAGAAGCGATGACCGTGGTGTGTGCACAGGTGATTGGCAACGACACGACGGTTGCCATTGCTGACAGTCAAGGTAACTTTGAATTAAACGTATTTAAGCCTGTGATTATTTTCAATGTATTGAACTCATCAAATCTATTAGCGGATACTTGCGTTTCATTCCAGGCGTTCTGTGTTGAAGGATTGAAAGTTAATCACACGATGATAGAACATTACGTGCACAACTCATTGATGCTTGTTACGGCGCTCAACCGCCATATTGGTTATGATAAAGCGGCAAAAATTGCTAAAACGGCACACAACGACCATACGTCGTTGAAAGAAGCGGCCGTCAAGCTTGGCTTCTTGACCGCTGAACAGTTCACTCAATATGTAAAATTGGAAGATATGATAGCACCGGCTTAATATATCATTTACGAATGAGTTTAAGGGCATACCTTGTGCAAGGGTCAGGGCAACCGCGTCTTATGTCCAAATTTGAGTCGCATTATCCGAGCCGCGACCGTTAGGAAGCGTTCACGAAAGCTCATCCTTGACTTGCCGCTTCGTGAACGCTTCCTAACGGTCGCGGATCGGACAGATTGACTTAATGTCAAACTAAAAATGAAGATGCGTTTGCCCTGGCGCAAGGGTACCCCGGGAAACGTCATCCTGAACAGAGTGAAGGATCTCCTCGAAGTAGCACTGAGCCTTGATTCGGAGATCCCTCACTACGTTCGGGATGACGTACTTTCCCGTGGTTAGTGAGAAGTTCCGTGCAAGGCATAATTAATAATTGACAAACATTATTAACTTAAGTAACTTAGCACCGATTGCCGAGGTGGTGGAATTGGTAGACACGCTAGCTTCAGGTGCTAGTGGGGGTAACCCCGTGGAGGTTCGAGTCCTCTTCTCGGTACCATTGATTGGTGTTTAAAACACTTGTTGATGGTTCCATAAACAACACATTAAAATGATCTGCGCCATCGCTTAGATGGGTTGCTACCCCTTATGGGCACTCTCTCTCACTCTCAGTAAATTTGATATTCCAATTTTGATGCACTATGCTGTTCAGCTATGCATAGTTAATCAGAGAAGGAGGATATAATGCGGAGTTATATAAGAAAAACAGCAATTGAATCCGTAAGAAGTCTCCTGAAAAATCTGCCTCAACATCATGAACACCCACGTGACGCCATACGGATGATAGACCGGACAATTGGTGGATTATTAGCGCACACGGAAAGCCCGTCCTATAATGCCTACCGTGATTATGCCCGCTTACTATTTCCTTCCGGACTGGAAGCCACTATCCCCGGCAAAGATATCATTCTCATCTTAAACCGTAGCGATGCAACTATAAACGAGGATGCTTATAAGGGTAGAATAAAAATTCCTTCCGCACTTAAAAATCCTGAAAAAGGCGTGGCACAGATTATCGGACAGCATTTTGCGCGGACGTTGTTTATAGTGCGTGGGGAAATTTTAGCTCAATTAATTGCAACTGAAGAAAATGGCGGCGGCTGGCAAGTAAATGCCGCAGCAAATGCTCAAGCGCTGGATGTTCTTAAAGATTATATCCCCTACCCGAGCTTTTTTGACAAACCATTTCCGGCAAAATCTTCATTGTTAGAGCAATTATTACCATGTACTTTTGCCTGCTAATTGCCTGCACAGAACGGCTCACCGTATTCACATATACCTTGCGCACATGAGATGCAAAAAATAAAATCACTAAGATGATGTTTGTATCAAATATTACGTTTATAGCGTACAATATATGTTCTTTTTAAGAAATGAGATAATTATATGTTCGCTTCACCATCAAGCATAGTCCCCAGCAAACACAAAAGAGCAGACTCCCCCCGGCCGATTACACCTCAAGGGCATTTTAGGCATGATATTCCTGAAATAATGCTACCGGCTATCCAATACTACAACGAACAAGAACTTGCCGTTTTTGAGCAAACAAGGAAACACTATCAAATAAATTATACAATCACTAGCTTTCGACAGAAAATCAAGGGACCAGAAGACACGCAAAGGGTAAAGGGAACTTACTCCCTCAATGATTTAACAAAATTTCTAATGTTTAAGAATAAGAACAGCTACCAACAACTGGACACAACCGAAACCTTATCTCAATCTAAAGCACATCCCAGCTCACCCGACTCCGTTGCAAACTTAGATGATCAAGAGACTGATTTTTCACTGGTCATATAAACTCGACGAGTGTGGTTCCTTAATTATCTAGCACCAAAGTAACTGCTCATACGTCATCCCGGGCGTAGGGAGGGATCTCCTGGCATTGTGGCACTGTGCCACGCTTCGGAGCTCCCTCCCTACGCTCGGGATGACGTACGGAGGGAGCAGTTACCTTATAACGTTACTTTAATTTTTTTCTAGCCTTTTGAATCGCACGGATTTGGGCCACGGCTCGCGCTAACTCGCCAGCAGCTACTGAATAATCAATATTAGTATTTTTGCTCGCAATCATCTCTTCAGCACGTGCTTTAGCGGCCAGGGCTGATGCTTCATCTAAATTATCAGCACGCTCCACAGCATCTGCAAGGACCGTTACGCAATAGGGCTGTACTTCCAGCATGCCGCCAGAAATATAATAGATGTCCTCTTTACCGTCTGGTAAAGTAACGCGGATCTCGCCCGGTTTTAGCAACGTTAAAAACGGTGCATGCCCCGGGACGATACCTACCTCGCCTAACTCGCCGGTCGCGACGACCATTTCAGCGATGCCCGAGAAAATTTCTCGTTCAGCGCTGACAATATCCACATGTGTTGTTATAGCCATGTCGTTTGATTGCCTCATAAGGTTTTGGCTTTAGCAACCGCTTCTTCAATGCTGCCAACCATATAAAATGCTTGCTCAGGCAAGTCATC
>CANJFK010000186.1 GCA_947473535.1 Legionellaceae bacterium
CCAGCATTTTAATGAAAGCAGTCAACAATTGGTAAACCTTGCAGATAGTTTAAGTGAATTATTAGCTAAGCTTAAACGTCACACGGAAGACGCGGCAGAATTTAGTGAAGCCGCTCGATTAGAGCTAGGTGAGTCCGTTGATAGAACGCTCTTAGTTCGCGCGAACACTGATGAGATAATCAAGAGCTCTTCTCGGACGAGAGATGCTGCTTATGCAATATCGGACAAGTATCGAGCGGGTCAAGAAGCGCGCGATAAAGATGCATTACAGCGTGCTGAGGAAGCGACGCGTCGTGAGGCCAGTACCGATAAACTCTTGGCTCGTGTTGCGCGGCTCGTCTCACATAACCAACGTGTGCGGAATGATTCTGGCTATTCTGATCCTCGCGTCTATCAGTGATGTATTTTTTTTGTAACCCGTTGAGTTTGGCGGGTTACGTTGGATGAATTTATTATTCATTTGTATAACGTCACTTCAACATGAAGAAACTTCACGTATTCTTAAAATGCTAATAAAAACAAAGGTTATTCACACTTCCTCACAAGCTTATCCACTGATTTTGTGGATAAGCTTGTAATTAGACTGAGGGAACAGTAAACGCATTTATATATAGAGAACAATGCGTGCCCTGTTCCCGTTTTTTAATTAATACGATACAAGATAAGTGTTTATTTTAAGCAAATCCTAGGCACTTATTCCTGCTTACTTACAAAATACAAACATAAGAATGATTTAAAAAAACCACCATGTTTTAATAAAACGCACCATCAATCACTGGACGACAAAAAGCCATGTTTATTAAGGACTTAAATCGTATGGAAAGTACTATTACCCTGGACAAAAATCAGAGAAAACGCTCGAGTCTAAACTAAAGAAGCGTTTTATGCCTTGAAAACACGCCCCTAAGACATCAAGGGATGTGGTTTTCTTAACAGGAATAGAGGTTATATCGAGCGGGACATTTGTACCCGCCATTCCTGAGCGACGTCTAGTGATTAACGAATTAAGCAATTGAGTGCGTTCAACGTCAACATGATAGGTCGCATTTTCAGCGCGTCCTACCCTTTTTTGTTTGAGCCCAAGACGCGCCAGCAAGACACCTAAGAAGCGCACAGGGTCTCGCTCTAACTGAGCAGGGGTTGGTAATGAAAGGAGACCTTTTAATATATCACGGTGTGATTCAATATAATCAACAAATCCACGGTTGATGAGCATTTCACGGGTATATTGGTAATCGACTACACTTAAGCTTTCGTGTGGTGTTGTTAAATGCAAGGTATCAAGCACGTGTTTATAGAGTTGTTGTAAGCTTGCGAAATGAGTGATGTCGGCTGCAAATTGCGCATGTCGCTCTGTTTGTTCTAAAAAGCGGTGACGTGCTAATTCAGAATCACCTAGTGCCAGCTCAAGGGTTGCAACATATTTTTTAAAGCGTCCATCGTTATCAATCGATGCGAGCGCTTCAATGCTCGCGTTATCGTTAGTATTTAAGTTGTAGAACTCAATGAGTTGTTGTTTTTTGAAACTACGCGTATCGGTCATGGTTTTACGGGGTTTATTTAAGAGTGCTCGTAATTCAATGGCCGTTTCTGACAAGGGTGCGGCACTGATGTTAGCCGCCTCTGTTGTGACAAAGGCTTGTTTTAATTGCCTGAACTGTTTTCGAGTGTCATGGTCTGGTGTATCCATTGCATAGCTTAACGCAATCCCTTCATGTAAGGATAGAAGTGCGAATTGTTGGTAAAAATCATTCAAGCTTGCGTTTCGATTTTGAGTGACGGATAAACACAAGCGCTCGTAGTCTTTATGCATGAGCACGCGTGCGCCCAAGTCGGTTAAGTTCATTAAGTTTAAATCGTGTTGATGGGTTGCAAGCCATCGAGCTGAAATACTATCGACATCCAGCGGATGATTCGCTTGACGACGTTCACAATAAACGTGACGAATGGTTTTATCACGGACACGCCCAAGTGCTTGCATGCAATCGTTAGCGGTGTTGATGCTTGATAAAAACACACCACCAACAAAATCAAAGTGCCCGTTGTCAATAGAAACACCGGTACTGACACTAGGCGTACACACAAGGTAGTCATAATCTTGTGATACGGTATTAACGTCTTTAAAGAAGGCTTGGTTTTCAGTATCACCTGCATTGTCGCTTGCGATATACAGACCTTTTTTACCAGGGAACGCGGCTTGTAGTGTTGAAAAGGTTTTAAATGCATCGGCTTTTGAGTTAAAGGTGAGATAGGCAGTTTGGTTGAGATCAAGCGCTTTCATGGCGGCGAGTTGCACGCTTTCACCACTGTCATGCAGGATGATTTCGCGCGCGTCTTCATTTATGTGGTGGTTGACATGAACGGTGACAGGTGTTCTTGGACATGTTGCGCGAATGAGTTGGACGGTTGCTTTAGATAAATGAGCGTCCAAACAAATGAGCGTCTTGGCATGAGACATTACGTGTTGTAATACGCTAAACACCAATGGCTTTTGGTCGATTTTGGTAGTGAGGCGCGCGAGTACTTGTTCTATCTCATCAATAATGACGATGTCGTAATTTTGAAGCGGTGCGTTCGCGGTGAGTTTTCCAAGTGAATTTAAGCAAATAGCAAGGCGTGACTCGATTTGTAAGTCATAGTTATCGCAGGCGTTGTAACTGCAAAGCCCTAAGCGTGTTGCGGCACTTTCAACGAGTGAAATTAAATGAGTGGTGAAGAGCACGGATTTGTTGGGGTTAGCTTTTACTAATGCTTCTACTACCGCGGTTTTGCCGGTGCCAATGTCGGATTTAATCAAATGGATGCCGGTGTTCATGGCAATTTCGGGCAAGTAGCGTGATTTGTAGGTTATTTTTTGCCCTGATTCAAAGTTTAGCGGTGAGATAACGCCAAAGCTATGTTTTCGATAGCGCTCAAGTTCCAGGGTTAACGCGAGTTTGATGTCTGGTTTTTGTGGGATGGTACTGGCAATGTCTTGTACGCTCATTAATTGATGCAAGTCATTGAAATCGGTAGCCTTGGCGTTTTTTTCCGATTGGATGGTTGCGAGTTGCGCCAGAGAGCTCAATAAAACCCATTCCACTAACGATTGTATTTGTAATGCTTGAATGAAGAACGACGGTGAATCAGTCATTATTTTTGTCAGTACATCGAGGATAGCGGGTGAAATGGTTTTTGGTAATAAAGGAAGACGTGAAAAATTAGGTGTACAAACTAATGTGCCACGTAGTTTAAAGGCCGTGCGATTGGCATGAATAAGCCCGGTATTGCCAATGAGCTTGCCATCCGGTCTTTTCTGGTTGGCTTTTTGCCAGTCGTTGTCAGCCCAAATGATGATTTGTGTTTTGGGATAGGCGGCTTTCAAGGCTTTAGCGACGGGGAGTATGTTGAATGCATCGAGTGCTGAAAAGACAGGCTCGCCAATGGCGAGATGAATGCTGGCAGCGGTTGCCACCCCTTCTGCGATGTGAATGGTGGTTATTTTTTCAGGTAAGACGCACGCGCCGATGAGCGCGAAATGGCCTTTTTTAGCCATGCCTTTGGTGAAGCGTTTTTGACCGTCATTGAAAATTGTTTGCAAGCCTTGTGTTTGGCCTTTTGCGTTGATGATTTGGATTGAAATGTGTAAATGCGCGAATCGAATACCTCGGATGGATGTGTTTGCTAATCCTTTTCGGTTTAAGTAATGACTAACCCCTGATTCACCGAGCTGTTGCCAATGAGCCTTGTCACGCTCTAGGTAATCAATGATTGGCGCTACGTTTTCTAGTGGTTGAGATGGCGCCGCCCTGCCCTGTCGTTGTTGTACGAAGGGACGCGTTGTGCCATTGAGCGTTTGAATCCAAAGGTCTTTTAAGACCGTTTTGCTATCAAAACGAACGGAATAGCCACCATCTCTGAACGTATAATAAGTCAGGTTCAGATAAGGCACGCCGTGGTTATTGGTTGTGGGTGTGCCGCGATAGCTTTCTTTTTTTGCTTTGTCCAGGTAATGCCAGCGGTTGTCGAGGATGAGATGGGATAGGGTGAATTTTGATCGCTCTGTATTTTCTATGATGAAATTTAGGCCTGATTCCATTAAGTGTGATGTGATGGAGAGGTTGTTTTGAACGACCCAGTCGTTAAAGGAGAGTGCTTTATTTTGAGCTGCTGAGTTTTGTTTTGATAAAAAAAGCATAATAATATCCCTATACACCAATATTCATTGATGTTTTAAGGGAACA
>CANJFK010000187.1 GCA_947473535.1 Legionellaceae bacterium
AATGCCATTTACTTTTGATAACATTTTAACGATTTCCCTACCGCCCTCATGGAAGTAGTTTTACCTTATTTTTGTCTCACTGTCGCTGGCACAGAGGGTGTTAATATAGGTCGCGTCTTCAATGCATCAATCACATCCGTCTTCATGTCCAACAAGGAATATTGCTGGCGCATCTCCGCTTCTAAATTTTTAATTTTTGTAAGATTTTCTGCATTCGGATTCAATAACGCTTCGTCGATAATTTTCACGCCTTTGATCAATTCTCTCGCGGTCATTGGAGCGCCTTCAATTAAGACAGGATCTTTTCCGCTGGTTTGAAAGTCTTGTAATTGCGTCAGGGTGTAGGTTTTTCCAGCAATGGTGGTGTACTTTAAAAATTCCCACGGGGTTTTTTGTAGATTCATAATGATTTCACCTAATTTCTCTTGTGACATAGGTATGGGAATGGTGGTGGTACGATCGCCAGTCATTTTAATGGACTGAATCATAACCAATAATTCTTTTACTTTTGGCAGCAATGATTTCATTTTAGGGGAAATATTTGCATATTTGTCTGGTTTTCCCTCCAATAGGTTTACACTTGCATCATCGTCAACCGCTGTGGGCACTATCGCTTCATCTGATTTTTCAATGTAATCGATGGTTTCATATAACTCATCGCGTTTAGCTCGATAAATATCATCATAAATTTTGTTCCAAATCGCTTTTAAAGTAACATGGACACAGATCCCATTAAAAATATTGATGACCGATTGACTCCAAGTCAATGCTGGAAAAAACAAACATTTGAATAATACACTCGCACCAGCTTTTCCAACGGGACCTAAGGTAAAAAACGCGGCAACAATGGCTGCTAAGCCAGCTGCCTGGCCCATGGTTACTAATAATTTTTTTAGCTTTGGAATGGCAGTAGCCTTATCAGCAAATTGATCTAGCTTTTTGAGATTTTCTAGATTTGTAGGGTCTTTGATTAGATTATCTAGCGATTTTATTCCATTTGTTAAATCGTCTATGCTGATCACATAATTGAGTAACAAATTCGAATGTCGTGACTCATGAACGGCGTTCATAATTTGATTCAAATGCGCAGGCAGGAAATTTCGATAGGCGGGCGTTTGCAAGTAATTGGTGATTTCCTGATTTGTTGGGTCTTGGTTAATCCAGGTTGCAATAGTACTTTTCAGGTCGTTCAAAGCACTAAAATAGTCATCATTAGGAGGCGCTCTTCGCGCCTCTTCTTCGATCATTATCTCAATATTGGCTAAAAATTCGTTCCAATCATTGGGCGGTTTTTCTTCATTTAGAATTTGTTCGAGTTCAGCAAGCAGCGGTTCGTTCTTATAGGCATCGTTGTCTTGAATTGCACCGGTTATCTTCGCCCATTTAGCAACGGGTAAAACAATATTTTGACGTTTAATTGCATCCAGTAAGCCATATAGTTTCCAGCCAGAGACCTGCAATTTACTTCGCTGCACCTCAATCACCTCCTGGACATCAAGCCTCATAGGGGTTCTTGTTAAATCGTCGATTTTGGGCATATAGAAACTCAAAAACAGAGAACTTGATTAAATTATAGACTATCTGTGAGTTAAGGTACTACGAAATAACAAAGCATCGGCGACACGGCTGCTGCACTATTTTAAATTTGGCCTTGTTCATCGTTTCGGCCAAATAATCGAAAAATGTCTTCCCCGCGAAGGCGGGGATCCATCTCTGCAACAAGCTGGGAGCCAGTGTAGAAATGGATTCCCGCCTTTGCGGGAAAGACAAAGTGGCCGAAACGATGAGTAAGGCCTTAAATTTTAATGCGATAGACGTGACTCTTATGGCGATCCAACTATCGAATTTAGAATAATCACGTATACTCAATAGTATTTCATCAAACACTCAAGACATTATGCGTCATTTAAATCGACTAGAGCAATTATTGTGTGGCGTTGATACGGCCCTGCGCACGGTGCTCACGCCAACACATCGTCCAAGTACCCGCGCCAACCCGGGGCAAGCGCTGCTGGAACAAACCATGAGCCCACATGAAAAACGTCATGTCGCCGGTTTAATGCGAGTGAATCATGCCGGCGAAGTGTGCGCACAAGCGCTGTACCAAGGTCAAGCCTCAACGGCACAGCTAACCGAGATAAAACAACAAATGACGGAAGCGGCAGAAGAAGAAATCGATCATTTGGCATGGTGTGAGCAACGATTACGCGAACTGGGAAGCCAACCAAGCGTGCTTAACCTATTGTGGTATAGTGGATCATTTATGCTTGGGGCACTCGCGGGATTGGCAGGTGATCGCTGGAGCCTCGGTTTTGTCGCTGAAACGGAACGTCAAGTCTCTTTGCATTTACAAAAACACCTACAACATTTACCACCCCAAGACATGAAAACCAGGGCCATTCTTGCGAAAATGCAAGACGATGAAACACATCATGCTGAAATGGCTGTCGCCGCAGGCGCTACGGAGCTGCCCTTTTTAATTAAAAAGCTAATGGCCGTGGCATCAACTTTATTGACGCGGAGCAGTTATTACCTATAAGGATCGTATCCATGGAACAGGGCACTCTCTTTATTCTCTGCGTCATTGCCGTTGCCTATATTTTTGATTTTATAAATGGATTTCATGATGCTGCAAATGCAATAGCAACCATTGTAACAACAGGGGTATTAACGCCTCGTCAAGCAGTACTCTGGGCTGCTTTTTTTAACTTTGTCGCCTTCCTATTCTTCAACCTGATGGTGGCTGAAACCATCGGTAGCGGATTAATTGATGCGAGTGTTATCGATGGAAAGCTGATTTTTGCAGCACTGATTGGTGCAATTTCCTGGAGTTTAACGACTTGGTATTATGGGTTACCATCAAGTTCCTCCCACGCGCTAATCGGAGGCCTAGCCGGCGCCGCTATTGTACGCGGTGGTTTTTCAACCCTGAAATTGGCCGGGTTTTTTAAAGTTGCGCTAGGTATTTTCATCGCGCCAATCGCCGGTTTACTGATTGGTTCCGCATTAACCTACCTATTGACTCGTCTACTACGCCACCAAAATACGCAAACAATCAACAAGGTGTTTTCAGGATTTCAATTAGCATCATCCGCACTATTAAGTTTGACGCATGGCGGAAATGATGCCCAAAAAACGATGGGTATTATTGCGGTGCTATTATTTTCCTCATCATGGCTAAGCGGCCCGTTTTATATTCCTTGGTGGGTGGTGATTTCTTGCCAGGCAATGATTAGTCTAGGAACTTTGTTCGGTGGGTGGCGCATAGTACACACCATGGGCACTAAAATCACTCAACTCAATACGCTACGTGGGTGTGCTGCGGAGACGGGTGCCGCGGCCATTATTTTCGCCGCCACCGATTTTGGCATCCCTGTCTCAACCACGCAAATCGTGACAGGCTCTATCGCGGGCGTAGGACTAATCAATGGATCCGGTGGCACACATTGGCCGATGCTTCGATTAATTTTCTTATCATGGATGCTCACGATTCCAGCCGCTGGTTTGGTTTCTGGTGTAATCATTGCAATCATTCATTAACCCAATGGCACTACCTTAAGCTTTTTATCAAAAGTAACAATTAAATGTAGCCTGGATGAAGCGTAGCATAATCCAGGAAAACGATGCCTCACACAGGCTCTGCTCCCGGATTACGTTACGCTTCATCCAGGCTACATCAACATTTTGGCTTAAGGTAGTGGCATTGATTCATTAAACCTTTTTCTAGGATAAAAAAAAGAGGGCTCCCTAGTGCCCTCTCTTTTAGTATCTGGCTATTAATCTTGTGATGGTTAATAACCACCTTGCGGTTCTACTAGTTACCAGCACCTGTTACTGTGTAAGCTTTGGTGTAGGTTGTACCGCCTTTCATGTATTGCAGTATACAGTTCGCTTCAGTACCATTGGCCGCTGCTGCATTATCAAGTAAAAGGTTATATGCACCTTCTGCTGCCGCACCTACAGCGCCGATTACTACCGCTGGCGTAACTGCTGCTTTAACATCCGAACACTTAGCGACGGTTATACATTTGTTCGCTGTGACCACCTGACCAAGCGCCGCACAACCAGCGTAGTTAATGGCACTTGCTGTACCAAGAGAGCCTGCAACCCCATCAACAGCTGCTTGCGCAGCATTTGATTGTAGATCAATGAATCGAGGTATCGCGACCGCTGCTAAAATACCCAGGATGACGATTACCATGACCAACTCAATCAAGGTAA
>CANJFK010000188.1 GCA_947473535.1 Legionellaceae bacterium
ATTCCAAATAATGGTTTTAGCCTCACCTAACATATCGATATAATGAGCGACAGTTTCAGGCCCTATGTCCATGATCATGTCGTCAGCGGCGACGTTGGCTAATGATTTATTGTAAGCCGGACAGCTATCGCTAAATGCTTTTCCCACAACGACGTCCGTAGGGAGAGGGATTTGGCAGCCTGCGTCGGCAGCAAGCGCAAGAATAGATCGTGCCTCATCTAACAGATTTTTTTCGAATAAAGAGACGCCAATTTCATGGCCCTGCGCTTTTAAAAACGTATTGGCGATACCGCCGCCTGGAATCAATACGTTAACGCGGCCTACCATTTGTTTCAGCAAAGATAATTTGGAGGACACTTTCGCACCACCGACAATTGCAATAATGGGTTTTTTTGGTGCTTTGAGTACCTGTTGCAACGCGTCAAGTTCCCGGACTAATAGCGGGCCTGCAGCCACGATGGGTGCATATTTGGCCACGCCACATGTTGATGCGTGCGCCCGATGCGCTGTACCAAATGCATCCATGATGAAGACATCACATAATTTGGCAAGCTGTTTCGCGAGCATGTCATCATTGGCCTTTTCACCCAGGTTAAAGCGTACATTTTCGCACACGATTAGCTCGCCTTGCTTGGCATTCACCCCATTTAAATAATCGGTTACAAAATGGACTGGGTAATCAAGCTGAGTTGTCAGATAGTCAGCAATGGGTTTTAAGGACAATCGTTTTTCCGCGTTACCCTCTTCGGGGCGGCCTAGATGAGATAAAACGATGACCGCAGCGCCCGCTTTCAATGCCGCTTTGAGTGTTGGCAATGCAGCTTGTAAACGTTGATCACTGGTAATGATTCCATCTTTGATAGGTACATTGAGATCTTCGCGAATGAGGACCCGTTTGTTTCGCAGGTCAATATCGCTCATTTTAATAAGGTTCATCGTCGTTCCTTAAAGATTCATCATGTAATGCGCCGTATCCAGCATTCGGTTAGAAAAACCCCATTCATTATCGTACCAAGCGATGACTTTGACTAAATTACCCATCACTTTCGTTTGTGTGGTATCAAAGACTGCGGACGCTGGGTAATGATTAAAATCACAGGATACGAGTGGTTCGTCATTGATATGCAGAACGTCGTTTTTTGCTCGTCGCATGATGTCATTGATTTCATTCACAGTTGTTGGTCGTTTTGCGATAAACGTTAAATCAATAACAGAGACATTTAACGTTGGGACGCGCATGGCGAAACCGTCTAATTTTCCTGCTAGCTCAGGCAACACCAAACCCAGCGCGCTTGCTGCGCCAGTTTTGGTTGGGATGATCGATTGGGTCGCCGAGCGAGCGCGGTGCAGATCTTTATGGTTACCATCCAGCAACATTTGATCTTTGGTATAGGCGTGAATGGTATTTAATAAACCAGATTCGATACCTATGGCATCATCAAGTGGTTTTACGACGGGAGCGAGGCAGTTCGTGGTGCATGACGCGTTAGAAACAATGCAATCGGAAACTTGGAGATTCTTATGATTGACACCGTAAACAATCGTTGCATCTGCGTTTTTGCCCGGAGCAGATATTAAGACCTTTTTTGCTCCTGCGGTGATGTGTTGTTTTGCGGTTTCGTATTCAGTGAAACGGCCAGTACATTCAAATACCAGATCAATATTTAATTCTTTCCAGGGCAGGGCACTTGGATCACGTTCTGCTGTTATAACAATAGAGTGACCATCAATGACCAACTTATTGTTGTCAACCACCACGTTGCTATTAAACCGACCATGTGTTGAATCATAACGTGTTAGGTGTGCTGTGGTGTTAATGCCTGATAGGTCATTGATGGCGACCACATCAAAATCATGTTGGCGTTGATTTTCAAATATTGATCGTAAAACACAACGGCCGATGCGGCCATAGCCATTGATTGCAACTCGTATTGTCATACTACCTCTCCGAATTTATAAACATTAATGTGTGAATGGTGGCTACTGTTTTTTCAGTCGTGACACCTAAATATTGATATGCATCGTCAGCTGGTGCTGAGACGCCAAAGCGATCGATACCGATTACGGCTCCATCTAAACCAACAAAACGATACCAATAGCCTGTTGCTGCTGCCTCAATGGCGATACGTTTACGCACGGCATTGGGTAATACCTGTTCTTGATATGCGGCATCTTGTTCCAAAAATCGTTCAGCGCAGGGCATTGAAACAACGCGTACTTGTATTCCTTCTGCCTTAACCTGATTGGCGCTTGCCAAAGCAAGTTGCACTTCAGAGCCTGTTGCAATCAAGATAACGTCAGGTGTTTGTTCGCAGTCCTGGAGAATGTATCCTCCACGTTGAATTTGTACTGATGTTTGGGCTGAGTGATTTAGCGCTGGTAAATTTTGCCGAGTTAATAACAGGCAGGATGGGCCGTTATGTTGCTCAAGCGCTTGCTGCCATGCAATGGCTGTTTCCAACAGGTCGGCTGGCCGCCACACATGCATATTAGGGGTCATGCGCAACATGGCTGCGTGTTCTATGGGCTGATGCGTTGGGCCATCTTCGCCTAAGCCAATGGAGTCATGTGTATAAACATAAATGACCCGTTGCTTCATAATAGCACTTAAACGTATTGCATTTCGAGCGTAATCAGCAAAGACTAAAAATGTACCACCATAAGGAATAAAACCACCATGCAGTGCAATGCCATTCATGATGGCCGACATGGCAAATTCACGCACACCGTAGTTCAAATAATTGCCTTTAAACTGTTCATTAGAGATTGCCTTGCTTCCGGACCAGTTGGTATTGTTGGAGCCTGTTAGATCGGCGGATCCTCCCAGCATTTCGGGTAATAATGCGGCATAATGTTGTAAACATTGCTGCGATGCTTTGCGTGTGGCTACGGCTTGTTTACTCTGTTGGCATTGATCAATAAAGGCCTGCGTTGTGGCTTGCCATTCATCGGGTAAATCACCGTTGATGCGTCGTAAAAACACGTAGTAATCATTAGGATGTTGTTTTTGATAATCATGACAACACAGCAGCCATTGTTGCTCATCATGTTGACCTTGTTCTTCATGATTCCAAGTAGCATAAATAGTATCTGGAATGATAAACGGTGGATGAGGCCAATCAAATCGTTTACGCATTTGTTGGATGTCGATTGGACCTAAAGGAGCACCGTGCGTTTTTTCGCTACCGGCCATTGTTGATCCATACCCAATAATGGTTTTGCAAATGATGATGGTTGGTTTTGTTGTTTCTTGACGAGCATGAATAATGGCTTGCTCGATGGCTGCAAAATCATGACCATCGATTTGATCGATCACGTGCCAATGGTAAGCATTAAAGCGTGCGGCCGTGTCATCGCTGAACCATGAATCAACTTTTCCATCGATGGAAATGCCATTGTCATCATAAAAGACAATTAATTTCCCCAAGCCTAAGGTACCCGCTAATGAGCAGGCTTCATGGGAAATACCTTCCATTAAGCAGCCATCACCTATAAAGGCATAAGTGTGATGATCCACTAATCGCGCGTCATGGTTGTTGAATTGCGCGGCTAATATTTTTTCAGCGATTGCCATGCCGACTGCATTGGCAAGCCCTTGGCCTAATGGGCCTGTCGTTGTTTCAACGCCTGGCGTATCGGTACATTCAGGATGTCCTGGCGTTTTTGAATGAAGTTGTCGAAATAGCTTCAAATCTTGCATACTGAGGTCGTATCCACTCAAATGTAAGAGTGAATACAGCAACATTGAACCGTGGCCGTTGGATAATACAAAACGATCGCGATTAAACCAATGTGGGTTTTTAGGGTTATGTTTTAGAAATTTTTGCCATAAAACCGTTGCAATATCAGCCATACCTAGTGGCATGCCTGGATGCCCAGATTGGGCTTGCTCGACTGCATCGATGCTTAAAAAGCGAATTGCGTCGGCCAATTTTTTGGAAATACTCATGGATCTTCCCCGGAGGGCTAGCAAGAAAGGCACTATTGTCGCTCAGAACCCGGCCTTCGGCAAGATGGAGTCTTGTCCAATGCAAGATGAGTCTCAAATGATAGTCTGATTCCAATACAAATGAGTCTGAAATAATCGTTAAAAAAGGAATATAGAGGCAAAGTTGTTCATGATAGAGAGATGAACATACGAATGAATGACTCGAATCTTACAACCCCACAGGCGATCGCCGCGTTTCTGCAGGGAACCCAGCAGTCACAATTCACCCTTGA
>CANJFK010000189.1 GCA_947473535.1 Legionellaceae bacterium
ATGAAATACAAGGGAATAAATCCTTTGGTCGCTGTGAGCATGGCCCTTCAAGGCAATATCGAATTATAGGATGATGCGCTAATCTGTTGATTTCGTTCATCCCTGTTATCCGCGTCCCTCTGCGAATAATAGGGGTGAGTAGTTACGTTGCATGTTCATAACGAAGCTCACGACGTCCGCTTGCAGGCTTGTTTACGCTTCTTTGTCCAATGTCCTTTGATTAATAACAAGCGGCTTGAGCAATTGAATCAGATGAAATAAATAATTAAGCAGCGAACGGCGTTTTTCGTCTTTTTCTGTGGCACTTAATATAAGTTGCGCTAAATCGATTGATTTGCTTTCGCTGTAATGAACGTCGACTGAGAGAAAGGAGTTATCTTCTTTTGCCTCCGAATCCTTTTGGTCCTCTGCTGAATATGGATCTGCAATAACGGCGCTCATGGAAACGTGCATATTATCGTCTGGCTTTGGTGAACCGCACTTCGATTGGTGATAACTGACTATTATTTCAACTAGGACTGTAATTAAACGCTCTACACGAAGCATATGGATTCCCTATTCATTGTTCTCAATAATAATCAAACATATTCTCTGACGTATCCGCTCTTACATCATCAGCTGATTCCATTGTATTAGCAACACTCTTTAGCAAAGTCCACGTTGACGCTAGTATTTTTTCGAACGTGTATTCACCGAACCGCTGCGCAAATACCGCTTGATGGTTGCTTTCATGTTCATGTATTTGCCTTATTGATGATGGGCCCGTTGGTGATGCATCAGCAGCTTCTTTCCCGTGTTGTGGCTGATGAACACGTTTCTCGATGTCATTTATCTCTGTTGTGTGAGCAAGGATTTTTTGGTTTAATCTTGTTATCCCTAAATGGAACCGCCGATTGTCTTCTAATAGAGTCTGCAGTAATTCGTCGTCGGATGGCACAGTATTTTCTAGTGTGATTTGCTTGTCTATGTCATCATTATCTAGTCGCTTACCAGGATTAATGGGGTGATTATGCTCGAAAAACTGTCCAAATTGAGCGGTTTGATTTGCGGCGTTTGATGAGTCAAGTTTAGCCCGAGCTTGCCACAACGTGAATGTTGCGGACGTTACTTGTTCTTTTAATAACTTGATTGCTGATTGTAAGCGCTGATTATCTTTTTCTATCGCATCGCACTGATGCTCTTTGAAGAGAGTAACGATGATTTTTGTTATATCTTCATGCGATGTTTGCACCGATAGCATGAGGATAGAAAAAAACGTATCTTGAATCATTTGTCCTGATTTACACAGCTTATATAGCTCCCATAGGCCCATTTGCAAACCATCAATTTGTATATTCTGGCTATCGTAATGCACTTGGATGCTCGTTGATTGTGATGTGTTCAGCAATTGTTGTAACACAATAATAAATTGCACTAATTGCTCTTGTAACTCGGGTGTAAGAGGGGTCGCTTGATCAGTCGGCACGTCAGTATCAATAAATGATTTGAGTTGTTTAATCATGTGTAATAGATAGTTTAGCAATGGACGTCGTTTTTCTTTAGCCTGTTCTATGTATTTGTTTAATTGACTGATTGTTTCTTCGTGAACAGGAGGTAGCCTGCTTGGAATTGCAATGTAGTCTGCGTCTTGTTCTTCTGATTCGGTTATTTCAGTGGACAGAGGACCACAGTAAGCAACGATTATTTGAGTTAGCGCGCTAAGTAGGTTATTTATACGAGGCATATTAATCCAGAGTGATTCAGTACAATCATACTATATTTTAATCATCTGTAGGGTGCAAGAATCTGCTGTAAATGAATTGCTATGCTTGAGCGTTCCATTTGTTAAAAAGTTAAGTTATTATTAAGTTGTGTTTTATGGAAAGACACCTAGTCCATTACTTGCAGATACAAGAGAGATAAACGTCGTGCTTAAATTGTTCACGCCAAAACCTTGCTCGGTTCTTGGTCTAGATATCAGTTCTACAGCAATAAGCCTACTTGAAATCACCCACGATAAAGCACGTTATTGTGTTACTGGCTATGGACGCTGGTTATTACCAGAACAAGTTATAGAGCATGGTGTTATTAAAAAAATGGATATCGTGGCGCATGGTATCAAAATGCTGGTTGCAAATGCCGATTTATCCACTAGACAGGCCGTCTTGGCCGTTCCCGATTCATCTACTATCACTAAAATCATACAAGTTCATCGCTCTTTAAGTGAGCGAGATATTGAAGAGCTGGTGAATGTCGAAGCGATCAAATACATGCCTAATTCGACGCAGAATATTCATTGTGACTTTAATATTGTAGGCTCTTCATCTACGCAGTTAAACATGCTTGATGTACGTCTTGTCGCAACACGTGCAGAAAATGTCGAGCAACGCGTTGAGATAGTTCGTCGTGCAGGCCTGGACGTTGGCTTTGTGGGTGTTGAATCCTGTGCTATTGAGCGCGTAGGCGAACGATTGGTGCCTTTCGGTCATCAACAAACGATTGCAATGTTTGATATGGGGTTTGTCTATACGCATTTTTGTGTTTTACAGGGTGCGAAAATGATCTTTTCTCATGGTGATGTCTTTGGCGGGAAGCCGTTCATTAACACGTTGACTCAACGGCATGGAATGGAGCCTCGGGATGTAATCGGAGCGATAGAACAAGGGGGTCTGCTGGATGGCGATGTAGCGGGTTTTTTTCAATCAACGAGGGAGATGCTTTGTTTGCAATTGAAACGAGCATTACACTTGTTTTTATCAAATAACCCTCATTCTACTGTGGAGGAGCTCGTATTGGCCGGTGGCGTGGCGAAGTTGCCTGGTTTGGTACCTGCTATACAAGAGCAATTCAATATCTCAACACGGGTTTGAATCCATTCGTTCAGATGGAATTTGCAAAAAAGGTTAATCGTCAGGCCATTGCAAATGATGCGCCGATGTTATTGGTCGCGTGCGGTTTAGCATTAAGGGCGGCCAATGGCTGATATTAATTTATTGCCCTGGCGTGCGGCCAAGCGTTCGCAGCAGGCAAAACGGTGTGGTATTTATTTGTTTTTTGGATTGCTCCTTGCTGCAAGTACCGTATTTCTTATTGATCATGTTGTCTTACAGCGCATACAGCATCAAATACAGCGCAATCAACGATTGGTATATGAAATTGCTCAATGCAAGAAAAACAAAGCGGAGGTAAACCATCTTGACGCCCGACGAACAGCCTTGTTGTTGAAGATAAATACCCTGCAACGATTGCGTGCAATACGCACTCTACCCGTCCATTTCTTGTATGAATTAATGACGATTATTCCTGAGGGTGTCTCCGTCAATCAGGTTGAAAAACGTGCGGATAAAATAATACTCATTGGTTTTGCAAAATCTAGCCGACCTATTTCACAATTGATGCGTAATATTGTTGGCAATCCTTTGATCCACGAATCGGAGTTACCTGAAATTAAAGCAACAACTGTCGTTCAGCAGCCAAGTGAGCACGAGTTCAAGTTAACCTTTCGCTATAAAGGAGGTGAGGATGATTGACTTCAATCATTTAACAATAGATAACGTTGGCTATTGGCCTAGACCGGTAAAATTTTCTGTGGTTATTGCTTTGTCTGTTTTTTTGATGTGCACTGGTTATTGGTTCATTGTTGGTGGCGACATAGAGCGGTATACAATGCTTAAGACCCAAGAATTTAACCTGCGCAATGAATTCGAGCGAATACATTATCAAGCCAGCACTCTTCAAGCTTCTCGTGACCAATTGCAAACCCTGGATCGGCGGTTCTCAACGATGCGTAAGCAATTTTCCACGCAGCATACCATGCCGGGGCTTCTGGATGATATTTCTAAAACGGGCACTGAAAGTGGCTTAATTTTTGAGTCTTTTATTCCTTTATCGGAAGTTCAACAGGAGTTTTACATTGAATTACCGATTAAAATAACCGTGTTGGGCAGTTATCATCAATTAGCTGAATTTATGAATCGTGTGGCTTGTATGAGTCGAATTGTAACCTGGCATGATTTTGTTCTTGAACGAGCGTCCACTCCGCGTCAAATGACAGGTGTAGGCGAGTTATTAGCCATGAAAATTACGGCAAAGGCTTATAGGTACTTGGCATGATGCGTATATGCTACCTGATGATACTGCTGTTTTTACCAACAGTATTGATGGCTAATCGTCTGGCTGACGATCCTGAATTGAGTCGTTATATCGAATCGGTTAAACAAAGAACA
>CANJFK010000190.1 GCA_947473535.1 Legionellaceae bacterium
TACAAATTGATTATTCGCGCGAATCAGATCGCGATGCAGGAGTTAAAAAATATGGCTTGCTAACGAACCCGTGCGTAAGGTGAGTAAATATGATGAATGAAACAGGCCTGGATGTATTACAAGAAACATGGTCAAGCAAGCAACTTTCAGCGGAAATTCGCAATAAAATTAGCGCAATAAAAGCGCTTACGAGTGAAGAATCCCACCTGCTACATTCTTATCGTGAGGCATGGCCTAAGGCTCTCCCACCGCAAGTACACTTGAGCGCAGCCACTAGAATTAGCTTAGATGAAACGCTAAAAACCTCGGTGACTAACTACGGTGAATTAGACGAAAACGGGCTCTTTGAACTAGATGGAGCAAATAATAAAGTCGATTCTGCACGCACCCTATTACAGATAACGCATCAGAATAAATATGTAACACAATATACGCCCCTATTGGACACGATGGATGACATGGCAGGAACCGAAGTAACAAGCGCTGAATTTGCCGGTAAATTATCAGCCGTTGAAGCCGCCCTAGTCAATCACACAGAAAGTAGTAGCGCAGAAGAAGAACAATGGCTTAACGACACCATACACAACAGAATTCTACCTCAAATTAACACCGTTGAACAAAAATTACATGCAGAAGGCAAACTCTATTTGAATTATCCCCCGCTTAGAATACTTAAACGAATCGCTAATGGATTCATCGGGCTCGCCAACGGAGAAAAATATGAAACCAGAACCAATCAGGGGATAGAAACCAGAAACATGAAGGAATCGTTAGCGCGAATGAAAGAACAAGACGTCAAACCAGACAGTGCTATTGCAGTGGTTTCGGAGCAGGAGGAGAGCGCTTTCACTAGTTCTAAGGTTGTAGTGTAACGACACTATATTGAAGCGCTTCCTTCTCCCGTTGGAGGAAGAAGGTGCCCGACAAGGCGGATGAGGGTAGATATAAACAATTTGATTGCATACACCCTATTCTTAATAAGGGTTAATCATTAACACAACCCGACTACCATTCAGTTAATGGTGTATTTTCATAAGTTTTGCTAATAAATTCCGCTAATTGTTGACGTTGCTGTGTTTGCTGATTCTGGCAGACCACCAGTTCATGACTCACGTGCAACGCAGCAAGCAACAACGTCTGAAAAGGATCGAGCGCTTTAAATTTATTTTTTGTATCAACGAGCTGGTCGTTTAATTTTTGAGCGGCCAATTGTAGGTTAGCCACCTCGTCGTCAGGGCATTTGACCTTGTAGGTTTTGCTCAATAATTGAATGGTACACAGTGTAGCTGTTGTCATATTTACGTCAAACCTTCACAAAATTATCGACATATTAACAACTTTGGCTGACTCGAGCAAATAAAAACCATGTTTTTGCATTAAAATAGATCAAATTCATTGCATTCAATTCACGTCTGATTCGGCGATGAAACCTGTAACGCCGTAACATTTTGTAAGCCACGAGGCAGATTATTTCCGCGACGTCCACGCTCACCCTGGTAATGCTGAAGGTCGGCCGTCTTTAAGGTAAAGTGGCGCTTGCCAGCATGCACGGTCAACGCATCATCAACAGAGAGAATGCGTATATCGATGATATACTCTTCGCGTTGTAGCGCTTTAATCGCAGGAATACTAATTAATTTATTCCCTTTCCCTCGCGTTAATTGGGGTAATTCACCTGCTGAAAAGATAAGTAACCGTCCGATGTTCGTGACACACGCTACGCGTTGATTCTTTGGGTCAACGATAATCCGGGGCGGAAGAATTTGGCTGTTTTTAGGCAAATTAAAACACGCTTTACCGTTGCGGTTTTTAACGTATAAATCACTTAATTTCGTCAAAAATCCATAGCCAGCATCATTTGATAATAAGACCCTATCATCCGGTTCGCCACAGATTAATGCAACGAATGACATGCCATCGGCTGGGTTTAATTTTCCGGTAAGTGGCTCGCCCTGCCCACGCGCGGAAGGTAATACATGGCCCGGTAATGTATAAACTTTCCCTTCACTATCAAAGAAGATCACTTGCTGATTGCTACGTGCATTGGTTTGGGCTTGAAATTCATCGCCTGATTTGTAACTTAATTCGCGACCATCAACATCCAAGCCTTTCGCTGCCCGAATCCAGCCTTTATGTGAGAGCACAACTGTAATCGGTTCATTGGGTAGAATGTCCTCTTCTTTTAATGCTTGTGATTCTTGGCGTATCATGATGGGTGAACGTCTAGCATCACCATATAACTTACGATCCGCGATAATTTCTTCTTTAACTAAATGGCGTAATCGCGACTCACTCGCTAATATTTTTTGCAAATAATCACGCTCTTTATTTAATTCATCAAGCTCAGCACGAAGCTTATATTCCTCAAGCTTTGCAAGATGGCGTAATTTCATATCCAAAATGGCGTCTGCTTGACGATCGCTTAACATGAACCGCGCCATCAGTGACTGTTTCGGATTTTCAGCTTCTCGAATGATCGCAATCACTTCATCGATATTCAAATAGGCAACCAGCAATCCCTCAAGCACATGCAATCGATCCAAGACCTTATCAAGACGATATTGTAGGCGTCTTTTTACCGTACTTAATCTGAAAACCAACCATTCTTGTAAAATAGTTAATAAGTTTTTAACGCGTGGTTTTCCATCCAAGCCAATCATATTAAAATTAACGCGATAGCTACGTTCAAGATCCGTCGTCGCAAACAAATGCAACATCAGACCCTCAACATCAACACGATTGGACCTTGGAATAATAACCAGACGGGTCGGATGTTCATGATCCGATTCATCGCGCAAATCTTCAACCATGGGAAGTTTTTTTAATTGCATTTGTGCAGCAATTTGCTCCACCACTTTGGCGCCAGAAACTTGATAAGGCAGTGCAGTGATTACAATATTATGTTTTTCTGTTATATAAACGGCACGCATTTTAACGGAACCATTACCCGTCTCGTACATCGTCCGAATAGCTGCTGGAGGGGTAATAATTTCAGCTTGGGTAGGAAAATCCGGTGCCTTAATAAACTGGCAAATGCCATCAAAATCAGCCGTAGGGTTATCCAGCAAATGCACACAGGCATCGGCAACTTCCGTAAGATTATGCGGCAATATATCGGAAGACATCCCCACAGCAATGCCTGTCGCGCCGTTTAGAAGCACATTCGGTAATCGAGCAGGCAACAACGAAGGCTCTTGCAACGTCGCGTCAAAATTATCCACCCACTCCACGGTACCTTGCTGAAGCTCTGAAAGCAGTAGCTCTGCGTAAGCCGATAAGCGAGCTTCCGTATAACGCATGGCAGCAAACGATTTTGGATCGTCAGGAGAGCCCCAGTTACCCTGGCCATCAACAAAAGGATAGCGATATGAAAAAGGCTGGGCCATCAACACCATCGCCTCATAACACGCCGTATCACCATGCGGATGAAATTTACCCAATACATCCCCTACGGTGCGAGCTGATTTTTTATGTTTGGACGTCGCCTTAAGACCCAACTCCGACATCGCATAAACAATTCGACGTTGAACTGGTTTAAGACCATCCGCTAGATGTGGCAGCGCGCGATCTAAAATAACGTACATCGAATAATCAAGATAAGCTTTTTCAGTAAACTCGGTAAGCGGCCTTCGCTCTGTTGCATCATTCATAATAAATAGATTCTTCGGTTAGATTGATATCGTAGTGGAATAGTGCGTTTTAGGCAAAACCAATATTATCAGATAACAACGCTGATGTGTTAATAATCAATCTGCCAATTGTGAATAACTTTGCTGGCTTTTTAGGTAACATGGTCTGCATAAACATAACCAACTGATTTAAAACAATTAATTAATAAAAACCCTAGGATCATCAGGAATGATTCTGTGGATAACTATGTGGAGTATTCGTTATAACTTTTTTCTGGGATTATAGTTATGATGTTGGAAAACTCATATAATTGGCACGGTTTAATTAAACAGGAAGGATGCAGAATGAAATTATTGTTTGTTATGTTAACATCGTTTTTTATTTCAACTGTCGTTTTTGCAAGTACCGACCAAAATTGTGGGTCGCCCTTTCAACCACGAAGTGCAACAGTGGTTATAAACTAAGCTACAGCTAGAGTGAGCCACGGAAAGTTGATAATCTCAAGGTGCGAACCAAGGAGATTATCATGCCAAAAGGCTACCATCACGTGACTCGAGACATAAGATCTCAA
>CANJFK010000191.1 GCA_947473535.1 Legionellaceae bacterium
ATTGGTGAAACTTTAATTATTGGTGATGATGTCAATATCACTGTATTGGGTGTAAAGGGAAATCAAGTGCGTTTAGGTATTAATGCACCAAAGGATGTATCCGTTCATCGCGAAGAAATTTATTTGCGTATACAGCAAGAAAAGCAGGGTACTGAAGTTGAAGAAGAAGCTGGCTAATATGCATGCTGGTAACGACTCAATAACCATGGGATAGCTGGGCATTGAGTCGTTTCGTTCACTGCTCTAGCTACAGTTTAACGGCTTCAATGATGTATCTCCCGCTGATAGATGGTGAATAGTTCCTGCCTTATCAATTAAAATCAGTTGTCCTGCTTCATTAACGCCCGCAGCCATGCCGCTTAATTGTCCTGAAAGTTGAGATACATTAATTAATTGACCGTGTAAATAATCAAATTGCTGCCAGGTTTGGATAAAAGCAATGAATCCTTGTTCCATAAATAGGCCGAGATACCGGCCGAGATGAAGCATTAAACTAGCAATGATTGCATTTCGATCGAACTGTTTTCCTGTTATCTCATACAACGAGCACCAGAGCGTATCGGGAAGATGATGCTCATTTGTTGCTGAATTTACATTTAAACCAATACCAATAATGACATCAACGCCACCATTACTCTCGGCAAACATTTCAATCAAACTGCCACATAGTTTTTTGCCTTGCCAAAGGAGATCATTCGGCCATTTTATATAAATATCGCCATGGTCATAAAATGTATTTAACGTCGCCACAACAGCCAGACTAACCACTAAACTTAAGCCTGATAGTCGTGAGAGATCGCAGTTGAAATGCCAGCGGCTTGAGCAATAAATATTTTCACCAAATGGTGAGTGCCAATGCCTGCCAAAGCGGCCCCGACCTTGTGTTTGTGTTTCGGCACAACAAACATCGGTGGTTGAGCTGATTGGAATGTCTTTTAATAATCGATTCGTGGAGTCAAGCGATGCAAAAAGATGAACGTTCATCGGCTCCGTGTAGCCAAAATTTAAAAGGTGTTGCTTAATTGTTTGTTCATTGAGCAACGTCATGGGTCTAGGCAAACGGTAGCCTATTTTAGGTAGTCGTATAATCGGTAAGCCTAAATTGATAAGCTGCTTGATTTGTTTCCAAACTGCTGTGCGTGATACGCCTAATTGAGCACCTAAGGCGTTGCCATTGTGGCATAAACCATCAGCGAGTGCCTCAAGTAATTTGATTTGAATGGTGCTAAGTTGTTTCATATTTTTCCAAAATTACGCGCAATATGGGTTAGTTCGTGCAATGCTAAATACCGAATATCCTGGATTTGTAGGTGATGACAAAGTGCGGCACAACATGCAACTTCAGGCATGAAAGAAACCATGTGCCATTCTTGCTGATGCAAGGAGTCATATACTTGTTGGTTTGTTGGGGGAAGGGAAGGTACATCGAATTGTGTTGTAGGGTAACTTAGGCCCAGGCCACAAGCTTTAATCAGCGCTTCTTTCTGAGCCCAGACATGAAAAAAACTCAATGGCTTAACGATAGGAGCCAGGTGGCTGAGGGCATTATTTTCTTTGGGTGAGAACATTTGACTCCCTATTCCCTCATAAGGCCGCGCAGCAAAAAATTCTAAATCGATCCCGAGTGGAAATTCTTCGCCAATAGCAAGCAAGGCCAAGTCACCTGAATGACTTAAATTAAATTGAAGCGTTGGTGCGTTTAACAAGTGTGGTTTACCCTGTTTATTTTCTGAGAAAATTAATTGAGTTGGTCGTTCATTGATATAATGGGCAAGAATGAGACGTAACATAGCCCGAGCGATGGTAAATCGTCGTCGATGACGGTCAAAATAATACCTGTCTGCTCGTATTCGTTCGTCATTGTTGAGCAGGTTCCTTGCTTCTGTAAATACCGTATGTAAAGGGTATTGCCAAATATCGATACGCTTAGCGTTCAAAACGCAATGCTGTAGATCAAATGTTTTAAAGGTATTTCTCACTGAAAAATCTCGCTGATTCGTTTGAACCTAATGTGGCATCAAATGGCTGTTGAGAGTATCATATCGTATGATAATAAATTCACCAACGGGTGTGACGAATGAGTCGACAATTTTTAGATTATGAGCAGCCTATCGAGGAGCTGAACCAAAAAATAGAAGCGCTTCGAATGGTTAGTAGTGATAATGAAGTTAATTTAAGTGAAGAAATTGCTCGCCTTGAAGCAAAATCTGAAGAGTTAACGGCGTATGTGTTCGCTCGTCTTGAACCATGGCAAGTTGCTCAGATGGCGCGCCATCCATTGAGGCCGCAAACCACCGATTATATCGAGCATTTATTTACTGATTTTGATGAACTACATGGCGATCGTCACAGCTCTGCAGCGCCTGCCATTATAGGCGGTTTAGCACGGTTTAATGGCGAGCCTGTTTTGCTCTTAGGTCATCAAAAAGGTAAACGAACGAAAGAAAAGGTTTATCGTAATTTCGGTATGGCTCGCCCTGAGGAATACCGAAAAGCGCTACGATTAATGAAATTGGCTGAAAAATTTAACTTACCCATTTTTACATTTATCGATACAGCAGGGGCATACCCTGGCATCGGTGCTGAAGAGCGCAATCAGTCTGAAGCTATCGCTCGCAATCTTTTGGAAATGTCCAAACTTAAAGTGCCCATTATTTGTGTTGTAACGGGTGAAGCGGGTTCTGGCGGTGCTTTGGCCATTGGGGTAGGCGATCGCGTCATCATGTTGCAATATGCCATCTACTCGGTCATTTCACCTGAAGGCTGTGCATCTATTTTGTGGAAAGATCCAGCCAAGGCGAGTGAGGCCGCCCGAGCAATGGGTATTACCGCCGATAAAATCCTTGAAAATAAACTGGTTGATCTAGTGGTTGATGAACCATTAGGTGGTGCACACCGTAATGTTGTTGAAATGGCTGCTTCACTTAAAGCTGTTTTAACGAATGAGTTACACATGCTCAAGGCGTTGTCTACCAAAGAATTAACCGAGCGAAGATATAATAAACTGATGGCGATGGGGGCTTGTGATTGAATCGCTACTGGATGATATTTGGCTGAATAAATTAGCTAATTACCGTAAATTGATAGTGGGATTTAGTGGCGGTCTTGACTCTACGGTCTTATTGCATTTTTTGGCCTTGCAGTCCCGGTTTGCCGGCCAATTAATGGCAGTGCATGTTAACCATGGTCTAAGTGTTAACGCGGACGCTTGGCAAACACATTGCCAACAAGTTTGCCAGACGTTTGGCATACCGATCAGTACGCACCAAGTTGCGTTTGATAAACACGCCAATATAGAAGAGAACGCGAGAATAGCTCGCTATCAGGTCTTTTATTCCCAATTAGGCAATGATGATTGCTTGTTATTAGCACATCATTGCGATGATCAAGCAGAAACGGTGTTGCTGCAATTGATGCGTGGTGCTGGGATTGATGGTTTGGCTGCGATGGTTGCGATGAAAACGTTAGCACGTGGAGAGTTAGCTAGGCCATTGTTGCAACATTCACGCCACAGACTTGAAGTGTATGCTCGACAGCATAATCTAGTATGGATTGAAGACGAGAGTAATCAAAATAATGCATTTTCACGTAACTACATACGCAATCAAATCATGCCGTTACTTCGTGATAAATGGCCTGGAGCAACAAAAAATCTAGCAGCTTGTGCTGCTCATTGCCAGCAAGCAAGCATTAATCTTGATTTTTTAGCCGCGCTTGATTGCGAGGGTATGGATCTTAACAATAACACCTTGCTTTTAAGTTCATTGCAAAATCTAAGTCATTCTCGCCTTACTAATGTTTTACGATCATGGATAAAAAATAATCTAGCTAGGTTGCCATCAGCTAAAACCTTCAATCGTTTAATTGATGAAGTGATTTTAGCGAGTGACGATGCGAAGCCCTGTGTGCAATGGGGCGAAACGATCGTCAAGCGTTATCGACAATCGCTGTATTTGTTACCTAAGAGCGTAAATTTAATACAAAAGAACATCGAGTGGATCAACTTTCCTGAGCCTTTGCCATTGAGTCAAGGTGGTGCATATCTGCATGCCTCTCTGATCGATCAAGGGCTACAAGTACCTGCAGGAAGTCATGTGCAGGTTTGTTTTAGACAGGGGGGCGAGTTATTGCGCTGGCGAGGACAAACAAAGACCCTAAAAAAACTATTACAACAATGG
>CANJFK010000192.1 GCA_947473535.1 Legionellaceae bacterium
CATGAGCGAGATTTAATATAGGTTTCAGTAATAGGCTCATCGACATGCCAGGCACAAACACCGAAGGAATATAAGCGAGGTATTCGTTTAAAATAACGCTGCGTTTCAATAAAGGAACATCGGGATATAATGCGTGATGGACGGTTGCAATCGCGTAAGGGTTTTGACAAGCAAGTCGCCCTAGCATCACCCCATCGACCCGTTGTAAGTGCGCGAGAATGCCATCAAGCGTATTGATATTACCGTTAATAACCACGGGCAGCGCTGACAACGCTTGTTTTATTTTAAAAACATAATCATAGTGCAGCGGCGGAACGGTACGGTTTTGTTTCGGATTCAGGCCATACAACCATGCTTTACGTGCATGCACAATGAGCTTATCGCAACCCGCATCAACTAACCGATGAGCAAACGCTGCAAAAAACTCATAACTATCCTGACTATCAATGCCTATACGTGTTTTTGCCGTTATGGGAATGTTGACAACCTGTTTCATTGCTTCAATGCAATCGGCAACCTGGTCTGGCTCGGCCATTAAACAAGCACCAAAGCGCCCGGCTTGAACGCGATCACTCGGACAACCTAAATTTAAATTCACTTCAGCAAAACCCAGCTGCTCAGCAATTTGCGCGCAACGAACTAAAGCGGCTTTATCCGAGCCTCCGAGTTGCAACGCCAACGGTTTTTCCATGACATGAAATGTTAATGCACGTGTGGGGTTATTAAAAATGGCACCTGACGTTTGCATATCCGTATACAACAACGCATGAGGAGCAAGAAGGCGCATAAACACACGAAAATGGGTGTAAGTCCAATCAATCATGGGTGCAATAGCGAGCGGTGAGATAAGATGAAGCAACGAATACACTCTTAAGAAAAAATGTTATTATACCTTATTTTACCGACTACTGATAAAATATATGCCAATTTTACCGTTGAATGCTGTTGATTTAGTCAAACATTATTTATTGCAATTACAAAGTAACCTTTGCGAGACCCTTGAACGCCTGGATGGCGGCGCAACATTTTTCACCGATTCATGGACACGTCCAGGCGGTGGCGGCGGGATAACACGCGTCATGAATAACGGCGCTATCTTTGAGAAAGCAGGCGTTAATTTCTCCCAAGTAACCGGTCAAGAGCTTCCTCCCTCAGCGAGCGCAAGTCGACCCGAATTAGCGGGCCGCCAATTCTCAGCCCTCGGTGTATCACTCGTCATGCATCCCAATAACCCCTATGTACCTACTTCACATGCAAATGTGCGATTCTTTATTGCAGAAAAAGCAGATGCACCGCCCGTTTGGTGGTTTGGCGGCGGCTTTGATCTCACGCCTTATTATGGATTTGATGCCGATTGTCAGCACTGGCATAGCACAGCCAAGCTGGCCTGCCAGCCATTTGGTGAGCACATTTATCCACAGTTCAAAGCATGGTGTGATCGCTATTTTTACATCAAACATCGTGAAGAAGCGCGTGGTATTGGCGGTTTGTTTTTTGATGACTTTAATGAACAGGGGTTTAATCATAGCTTTGGATTAATGCAAAGCGTTGGCGATCACTTCATTAAGGCGTATGCACCGATTGTAGAACGTCGCAAAGCACTGCCATTTAGTCCACAAGAAAAGGAATTTCAATTGTATCGACGTGGTCGTTACGTGGAATTTAATTTAGTTTACGACCGCGGCACCCTCTTTGGTTTACAATCAAATGGCCGTACTGAGTCAATATTAATGTCATTACCACCCACTGTTCATTGGCAATATAACTGGCATCCACTCGAAGGCAGTCCCGAAGCTAAATTATATACGGATTATTTGCCAGCACGGGATTGGGTTTAAAGACAAACAGAGTCAACGTCATGGTTCATGCGAGCAAGGCAGTATCACCCACAATAAAACAGCAACGCCTGAATTAATAAGCGCTAAAATCAAAAACACGGCCGGAATAACAACATTCAAATACAACAGCAACATGACAAACAACGATCCTACAACCATAAAAAAAGAATTAAATAGGTTATTCGCCGCAATGGTTCGCGCACGCGCTGCATTATCGCTTGCGACTTGCAGATAGGCGTACATCGGCACAACGAATAATCCGCTACTAAATGCCACCATAAACAGATCAAACGCAACGCGGATGTGCATAACATTGCTAAAAAATTCGCGGGCCAATACTAAGGGGGCATCTGAACCACCATGCGGCGACGCCCAATATAAATCACCCGCAAATAACGACAATAAAAGCATCGAGTGAGGCACATAACGAAGCGTAATCTTCCCTGCTAATAAACGGTTGATCGCGAGGGAACCAACGGCTATCCCAATCGAAAACAAAGCAAGAAAGATCGCAAACACAGCGGAGTCCGCGTGAAGCGTATGATGCGTATAATCGGGTAATTTGGTGAGGACAATAGTGCCTACCAGCCAAAACCAGGAAATAGCGCAGATGACAATGGTAATCCCCTTGTGCCGAAGGGCTTGTCTAATCATCCGATGTGTTGCACGAAAAACATGCCAATCAATCGTTAGATTGTGGGCTGATGGCGGTGCCGAAGGTATAAACCAACTAGCAGTCAGCCCGGCAATCGCCGCAATGCCAGTCAATAGAATGGCAGGCACCGCGCCAGATTTTGTCCCACTGATGCTTAACGTACCCAAGGTGGTACCCAAAAGAATGGCCGCAAACGTACTTGCCTCAATCAATGCAGTAGCCCCCAATAACTGCGGCTTCGGCAGATGCTCCGGCAAGATAGCATATTTAATCGGACCAAAAAAAGTCGAATGAATCCCCATGCCGGTTAAGGTTGCCAACATGAGCTCGCCATTACCAAAATAAATAGAAAGCCCACCAATACCCATTAACACAACTTCAAATACTTTAATGACTCGAACCATCCGAGCCTTATCAAAGCTATCGGCCATTTGACCTGCTGTTGCTGAGAAAAGAAAAAAAGGTAAGATAAAGAGCGCACTGGCAATGGCTTGATAGCGCTCTGATTGCGCGGCTGAAACATTCAGATAGTAACTAACCATCGTAAGCATGGCCAATTTAAACGCATTGTCGTTAAATGCACCAAAAAACTGCGTTAAAAATAGCGGCAAAAATGCTCTATTTTTCAGAAGAGAAAATAGGTTTTTTGCCGCATCAGCTTGCGAGTGCATTTGATTACTGCGACGTCTCACTAACCAAAACGACATCTTGCGCTTTCAGTCCTTTAGGACCTTGCTCCAAGGTGTAGCTTACTTCATCTTTTTCATTGAGTGTCTTAAAGCCAACACCACTAATATCTTTATAATGCACAAAAATATCATCACCTTCCTGATTAGTGATGAATCCAAATCCCTTTTTTTCATTGAACCACTTTACTTGGCCAATTTTTCGTTGCGACATATCCCTATCCTCATTTTAATCAGTTCAAACACACAATTAGCATAACAGTTTTTTTTTGAATGACAATGCTATACTTCCACTCTGAACACGACAATTTAATAAATTTACTTTAATCAATGGCGCTACCTCATGAAAAAGGTTGGCTAGGGGCGGGACAACCGCAACGTATGTCCAAATTTGAGTAGCACTATCCGAGCCGCGACCGTTAGGGAGCGTTCACGACAGCTCATCCTTTACTCGCTGTTTCGTGAACGCTCCCTAACGGTCGCGGCTCGGACAGGAGAAGAACATGAAAAACGTAAAAGAAGCCTTTATTCAATTAGCATTAGATTGCAATGTGCTAAAATTTGGAGAATTCACGCTCAAATCGGGTCGATTAAGTCCCTATTTTTTTAATGCCGGTTTATTTTACCAAGGCAAGCCATTACAACAGCTGGGTGAATTCTACGCACAAACGTTAATAGAACACCACGTGGATTTTCAACATTTATTTGGTCCAGCCTATAAAGGATTGCCTTTGGCGACCACCACCGCCGTGGCCCTCGCTGAGCTCGGCATCAATGCCACGGTTACGTTTAACCGTAAAGAAGTTAAAACACACGGGGAAGGAGGGCAATTAATAGGCGCCCCGCTTACCGGCAATACGGTCATCATTGATGATGTCATTACCGCCGGAACAGCCTTTCGAGAAGCACAGCAATTCATTCTTGAAAACGGTGGCACATTAACAGCAGTGATTATTGCCTTAGACCGTTGTGAACGTGGCATAACTCACCAATCAA
>CANJFK010000193.1 GCA_947473535.1 Legionellaceae bacterium
AACAATTTATCACCAATAAACACGGAATTCGCGCCGGCGAAAAAACAAAGAGCCTGTAATTCATCGCTCATCTCAGTACGACCGGCCGTTAGACGAACAGCACTGTTGGGCATTAATAAACGAGCGGTTGCGATCGTTCGGACCAACTCAATGCCTTCAACTTGTTCAGCTTTTGCTAACGGCGTGCCCGCAACGGGAATCAGCCGATTGATAGGCACGCTTTCTGGTGGCGTTTCGAGGTTCGCTAATGTTAGCAAAAATTCGATACGATCAGCTCGCGTTTCACCAAGCCCTAAAATACCACCACAACAGACATTAATGCCGGCATTGCGCACATTCTCTAACGTTTCTAAACGATCACTAAACTTACGCGTTGTCACTACTTTCTCATAATAACTAGGCGAGGTATCGATATTGTGATTGTAGAAATCGAGGCCAGCAGACTTCAATTCACCGGCTTGCTCAGGCGAAAGCATCCCAAGTGTCATGCATGTTTCTAGCCCCATCGCCTTCACGCCTTCAATCATAGCCATTAATTCAGGCATCACTTTTGCTGGAGGACAGCGCCAAGCGGCCCCCATACAAAAGCGCGCCGCACCACCCTCCTTCGCTTCGCGCGCGCGCTCGAGCACATCCTCAACGTTCATCAATTTTTCTTTTTCAATATGTGTACTATGGTGTCCACTTTGAGAACAATAGCCACAATCCTCGGGGCACGCGCCCGTTTTTATGCTCAACAAGGTAGCCAATTGCAATACATTTGGCTTGTGATGCTGTCGATGAGCCGAGTGAGCAGCATGCAATAAATCGTTAAACGGTTGTTCATAAATAGTTGTTACATCACTGATTGTCCAACGTCCAGATTGATTCGTCATTATTTGTACATCCTACGGTTACGTATTTATTTCTAACATGATAAAGTGACCTCATCGATTGTCAACCAAAAATAAAACTATGGTTAACCATGAGCAATTAATTCAACGCGATTTACGTCATATTTGGCATCCTTGTTCACACATGAAAGATTTTGAACAATCACCGCCATTGGTGGTTAATCGAGCAAAAGGCAGTTATCTCTACACTAACCGCGGTCCAATCATCGATGCCATCTCAAGCTGGTGGTGTAAATCGCTAGGGCATGGCCATCCTGCGGTCACTGCAGCGATAAGGGAACAATTAAATCAGTTTGAACATGTAATAGGCGCGAATACAACGCACCAGAATATTGTTGAATTAGCAGAGCGACTCCACGAAATCAGCGGAAAACAACACGTGTTTTTTGCCAGTGACGGTTCAAGTGCCGTAGAAATTGCTCTAAAACTCGCATTGCATGCGGCGTTGCTTAAAGGCAACCCCAAACGCAACCACTTTATTGCATTACAACATGGCTATCACGGCGAAACATTAGCGACACTTGGTGTAAGTGATTTGGGTCTTTATAAACAACCTTTTGCGCAATTCAATATGCAATGCCATTATATAAACCATATACCCTATGTCATGAACCAACAGGATCCGTTGTGGCGCGAATGCGATCAAGAATGGGCGCTGATTGAACAAGAACTTGAAGCCGTTAAACACACCGCATGTGCCATTGTTTTAGAACCCATCGTTCAAGGTGCTGGGGGGATGCGCTGTTATAGCGCCGCATTTTTAAGCAAACTTGCCGCTTGGGCAAACGTAAATGATGTTTATTTGATCGCCGATGAAATTATGACCGGCCTGGGCAGAACAGGTAAATGGCTTGCTTGTGATCATGCTCCTATTCAAGCCGACATGATCTGTCTATCCAAAGGGTTAACATCGGGTAGTCTGCCTTTAAGCTGCGTCCTAATTGATAACGCAATTTACAAACTTTTTTATCATGATTTTGACCAGGGAAAGTCATTTTTACATTCGCATACCTACAGTGGTAATGCACTTGCCGTCAGTGCGGCACTTGCAACAATCAAAGTCATGGCCGATGAAGGCATCAATGAGCGAGCCGAAAAATTGGGGGAGTGCATGCGTCATCACTTTTCTGAGATAGCAACAAAAACAGGGGTGTTGAGTCAAGTGCGCTCAATTGGCGCATGGGTCGCTGCAGACTTATTAGTACCGGATACCGCCCGTATGGGTTATCGTGTTGCTGAAGAAGCATTGAATAGAGGCGCTTTACTGCGACCATTGGGAAATACGCTTTACTGGCTTCCTCCGCTGACTACCGATCAACAAACCATTGAGAAACTAGCGCAAATTACATTAGAATCAATAGAAGCGGTTTATCAAAATAATGGGGTTGGCAATGCAGCATAATCAAATCACAGCCGTTCTTTTTTCAATTCTATTCATCAGTCCATTATCGTGGGCAAACACAATGGATAGCCGCGACTATTGGCAATGCACAACATCTGACAGTGAAGTCAAACAATGGGTCGGTAAAAGTGCCAACCAACGAATCGCGGCCAATGTAGCCTATGATGCCTGTAAAAAACAAAGTCGCCTGCCTGCCACGTGTAAAGCCGCAAAAGAAGCCTGTGAACACTTCATTAATGGCATGACGAATAAGCCCATGTGGCAATGCACGGCGCTAGATCAACGAGCCAAGCCATGGGTTAGTAATCTTTATACCAATCAAGACGATGCCGCCCTCGCAGCCAAAGCGTATTGCCAAGAAAGCAGTACGATACCGGGGAGCTGCTATATAAATATGGTCACCTGTAAAAATAGAAATAGTGGACAATAAACCGTGTATTGTATAGGGTTAACGGGAACAATTGCTAGTGGAAAATCAACCGTGGCTTCGCAATTTTCAGGCCTAGGCATTGATGTTATCAGCGCCGATCTGATTGCAAAAAAACTTACCGCCAGCGACCAACCTGCATTTGAAAACATAATAAAAAAATTTGGCCCATCCGTCTTGGCGCCCACAGGCGAACTAGATCGACAACACTTACGTGAACTAATCTTTAATAGCACGCAGGATCGATCATGGCTTGAAAATTTGCTGCACCCATTGATTCGCGAACAGATTCGGCACGAGATAGGCCGTTGCCAAAGTCCTTATTGCCTGATTGAAATCCCATTACTCACCGACAAATCAGACTACCCTTATCTTAACCGGGTATTGCTAGTCTTAGCAGATCATGAGCAACAAATTACCAGACTCGGCTTGCGAGACAACAGCTCGAGACAGCAAACATTAGCTATTTTAAAAACGCAGGCCGATGAGAGGACTTTGAGGGCGCTGGCCAATGACGTGCTCATGAATGATGGATCACTTGATAGACTACATGAAAAAATTGTTCAACTACATGAGCAGTATTTGAAAGAGGCAATGAATTCTCAGCGGGATTAGGATCGCGCCCGAATTAACTTCTCATTTTTGCGCGATCCTTAGCTTTTCTAAAAACGATAAGATGACACCCTTTCATGATCGTCCTCATCCCCATCATCAACTAAATACTCATCTACATCATCGCCTAAACCAGGGCAAATCGTCTGAACGCCGGCGAAACTAAATATTACGCTCATGTCTTGACTACCACTGGTTTGAAAATTCTCGTAGTAAAACCTCGTATCAACCGAGGTATAAAAATAGTCAGAACAAAACGTTTGAGCGTAATCGTCCAATGTCCTCACTTCAAGTTCAGTGCCTGACAGCCATTCACTTGCGCGCTGGCCACCAATAACATAAAACGCATCAAGAAAAGGGATTTCCGTTGGATCAGAAGCATGTTGTTTCAGATCCCGTCGAACCGACAGTTATAAACTATAAATGAGATCGCCCAGTCTTTTTTTCGCTTTATTTTTGGCATTTGGAGCCTTTTTATCAAAGCCGGTATCAACAAACCCATCCCAATGATACATCCCAATGAATCCAACACCACCAAAGCGCCCTTTCAACAATAAACAAATACAAGTCGACACACCATTGGTTATCAAATAGGGATGTTCAGCTTCTTCTGCAACCACCAACTGATTAATACCCACGAATCGTTTCATCATGTTAACTTAACGGCATAAAAAATTGTGCAATGTCTGCATCAGTTAAACCAGCTCTATCGGTCGGTTGATTCGATAAAATGCCATCAAACAACTGCCTTTTTTTCTCCTGCATCGCCAAAATTGCC
>CANJFK010000194.1 GCA_947473535.1 Legionellaceae bacterium
CTTAACGTTGCAGCTTGCATATCAATCCCCTTAATGGATAGTTTCTAAAAAAAAATGGTCGTTACTTCGTGAACACTAGTGATCTTCGTGAGCAAGGCTCAAATAAACAATCGTTAACACCATGAAAATGAACGCTTGCAAGGTGATCACTAAAATATGGAAAATTGACCACGCGAGTGACAATAAAAATTGTGCCACACCCAACGTCGCCGTGCCAGCCATTGAGCCTGTGCTTGAATTCAACGTCAGCAGCGCTATCAAAATAAAAATCAATTCACCCGCATACAAATTACCAAATAACCGAAGCGCTAAAGAAATCGGCTTAGCAATCAACCCAACCAATTCCAGCAATAAATTGAATGGGATAAAGGCAGGATGATTGAACGGCTGCATGGTTAATTCTCTTAAAAAGGCTTTTGGCCCCTTCACTTTAAGACTGTAAAATATAATAAGGAAGAAAACAGATAATGACAGTGCGAACGTTAAATTAAGGTCATTTGTTGGCACAACTTTCAAATAATGGATGCCCGCAACTTTCGCTAGGGAAGGAAGCACATCAACAGGAATGATGTCCATGAAATTCATCAAGAAAACCCAGATAAATATCGTCAACGCCAATGGACCAATGACTTTGCTTTTTCCATGAAAGCAATCTTTTACTTGGTTATCAGCGAACACCAACATAAGTTCAGCGAAATTTTGCATCCTACCCGGCACGCCGGTAGAAACACGGCGAGAGCCGATGTATAGAAGCAACATCGCGATGGCCCCTAACACGATAGAGAACAGCAAGGTGTCCAAATTCAGCGTCCAGAAACCACCTTCAGAACCAAAGCTCATGGTTTTGACATTATATGTCAAATACGTAAGGTGATGCTTGATATAATCTGTGTTTGATACCATTTCAGTCACTTTCTGGCCTATTCTGTTTCGGGTTAACAAATATCAATGGAGTAAACCAAAGCACCATCTGGGCCACGATATACGCAGCAAAAAACGCCCAGGGTATAACACTGCAAAACTTAAACACCAAGGCAAACATCCCGACAGACAAAGCAATTTTTAATGCTTCACCTTGATAGAAGCCCTTGATTATCTGTTTTGCTGCACTCGCACCCTGATAGCGAAATAATTTTCTTGCAAAATAAGCATTGGGCACTGCATTTACCAGGCCGCCTAATATAACGGACAATGCGCCCTTCGTGCCATCAACCAAGTATAAGGCAAATGCACCCAGCAGTGTTATGCCCAGCTGAATGAACAGTAGGCGCTTCGCGCCCTGCAAACCTTGCTGATTTTTCACTCGATACACCTACGTTTTCGCGCGGATTATAAGATAATGAAACGAGATAAGCAAGACTGTTTATTTACTTTTTATCCAATACTTAGCGGGGCGGATATTATTTTGTTATACTGAAGCCTATGAAAAAAAATATCCTGATTTTAAATACTGGCGGCACGATTAGCAGCATGAAAACTGACTATGGTTATGAACCATTGACCGGTTATGTTATATCGGCATTAGCCAATATGCCTGTACTCGCTCATCCGGACATGCCTAATTATGTTGTTAAAGAATATCAACCATTATTAGATTCATCGAACATGACAGTCAATGAATGGAATCAGATTGCGGTAGATATTGCTGATCAATACGCTGATTTTGATGGCTTCATCATTTTTCATGGCACCGACACCATGGCTTACACCGCCTCCGCGCTTTCATTTATGTTGGAAAACCTGACAAAACCTGTGATCTTAACTGGCTCTCAAATTCCATTATCAGAAGCTAGGAATGATGCGGTGGATAATATTGTTACCTCATTATGGTTATGTGCTCATCGCCCTATTCCAGAAGTATGCATTTATCTCAACCATCGCTTATTGCGTGGCAATCGGTCACAAAAAGTTAGTGCCCAACAATTCAATGCATTTGACTCCCCCAACTTTCCTCATCTGGCAACTGTTGGCATTAATATTTCAATTCATCAACATTTAATACGTCCCGTATCAAATAAACCATTTCATTTACAAGCAATAGCGCCGCACTCAATTACCAATTTTCGTTTATTTCCTGGCTTTTCGACAAACGTTCTCGCTTATATTTTACATCAACCGTTGCGCGGCCTTGTGTTAGAAACCTATGGCGCCGGTAATGCACAAAATAATGACCCTTTATTTTTGCAATTATTAACAGATGCGTGTCAACGTGGTGTCGTGATCATAAATTGTAGCCAATGCCATCACGGACGAGTAGAAATGGTCAAAGCAGCAACAGGTTTTACTTTAAAGCAGGCAGGGCTTATCAGCGGGCACGACATGACACCAGAGGCTGCGCATTGCAAGCTGCTGTATTTATTTAGTAAATACAATGAGGTAGACAAGATTAAAACACTGATGGAAACCAATCTATGCGGCGAACTGAGCACGCCCTAATTGAAAATGGCACTTACGTCAGCATTTTTGAATAACAACACTACGTAGCTTGGAAGGAACGCAGTGTAATCCGGGAGGTTCGACGCATTGAATCCTGGGTTACGGCTTTGCCTGCACCCAGGATACGACAATGCGCTTTCCTTAAGTAAGTACCATTCGGCACTAGGCTCACAACATGTGTTTTTGGTGCGCCAAGGTGCTATACGCGAACAGCCGATATTGTCGGCAATCTAAAAATATGGATTTGTTTTAAACTAGAAAATAGAAAGGGTCAATCAGTGTGTCGCCAATTGACCCAGTGGAATGACACATAGCAAGTCCAACCTCGCGCTGCTAATATCGCATAAGTTGTGTGCGGTTGTCAACATTCACGCCATATCAGATCAAAATAAAATCACCCAGGACTTTATTCGGCCGATTCAAGTTTATCCTAGCAATAGCGTTGCAAGTTGTGGCCCCAGCAGTATAAAATGCCGAGCCTTACTCGTTATGAATGAATTACTCTAGGTATCTAAATTTAAGGAGGGAGCGTGGGCTCTTTGTTAAAAAACAATACAATATCGTTGTGTCTTTTAGCGGCTCTGCTAACCGTTTTTTCACCGAGTTATGCAGTTAATGATGCGGACCACCCAAGAGCTGAATCGTTACTGGATGGCTACTATCCGGCCTACCCACCGACAATAACGGCCAGCAGCCCAGATCAAGAGCAATCGATCAAACGGGGTGAATATTTAGCTAGAATGGGCGACTGCATCAGCTGTCATACCAATGTCAGAGCTAAAACCCCGGCATACGCTGGTGGTTTACCGATAAAAACACCCTTTGGCACGTTTTATTCCCCAAACATTACGCCAGACAAAGAAACAGGCATCGGCAACTGGACTGAAGATGATTTTATTCGAGCATTGAAAAAAGGACGCGACCCACAAGGGCGAAATTATTTCCCTGTCTTCCCTTTCGTGTACTTTGCTAATGTTACTGACAGCGATGCGCGTGACTTATATGCCTATTTTATGCATCTTCCGCCCGTGATAAAAAAGAACCGGGCGCTGCCGTTTCCGTTTAGCGTGCCCGGCGCACGGCTTTCTTTATGGGGCTGGAAAATGCTATTTTTCTATCCAAATCTAAGTGAAGGAAAATACGACACCACACAATCCAGCCAATGGAACCGTGGTAAATACATCGTCGATGGGCTGGGGCATTGCAGCATGTGCCATACACCACTCAACGCGCTGGGTTCGCCCAAGGCCCGCTTTTACCTAACAGGTGGTTTTATCGATGGTTATTGGGCTCCTAATATTACTAAATATGGTCTGCATTCGGCTAATCATTATGAAGTAGCCGATGTATTTAAATCAGGCGAATTAATTAATAAAGCAGGCCCCGTAGCCGGTCCCATGGCCGAAGTAAATCACAATAGTTTGATCTATATGTCTAATGAAGATCAACTGGCCATTTCGACGTATTTAAAAACAGTAGTGAGTGAGGAGCCCATGGGTTTAGTGGGCTCAGAAAATCAACCTACGCTAAAACGAGGAAAACAGGTCTATATTAGTTCATGCATTGTCTGCCATCAAAATGGTGAAATGAGCGCTCCACGCATTGGCAATAGCGCCAATTGGTATACCCGCCTGCAAGCCGATGGTTTAACGGGACTATATCGTCATGCCATCA
>CANJFK010000195.1 GCA_947473535.1 Legionellaceae bacterium
GTGTGCGGCTAAATCAGGTCAATCGGATGCGCAGGCGGCGGTGAAAATTCTTGGGCATAAAACCGCGCCACGGCATAGGTAATATCTTCCAAAGACAACATAAGGTCGAATTCACTAACAACCGTTCACTGCTGAGCGAGCCGCAGGTGAGGGCTTTTCGGACACCCGCTTACATCGCCGTCCTAAAGGACGGCGATGTAAGCTATGCGTGATAAAATCAATGATTTCTATGATGATTAAAACGTTTTCCATGGCGTTTAGGCAGTAAAACACCCATGCTTTGAAACGCTTTAAGCTGTGTTTTTGCAAATAGCGTCGTTATTTTGGCGTGGTTGTTATTAATCTTGTCAACCAGTGGTGCGATGTCCGTCCATTGCGTATTAGGCGTGGCAAGCTTTCCCATCAGCTGTAATTTCAAGGCACGTTTTTCCTTCACAAGAGGCTTCATTTGCTGCCGCATATCGTTCAATAAGGCATGTAACTGCTGACGTTCCTCCGACGTTAACAGGTGGCCAAATTTATTATGGCAATGTTGCTGTTGTCCGTGTGGTGGGGCGATTTGAACAGTCGGTTGATGGGCGGATGCTATTGATACCCCTAATAAGGTTAGCGCCAGCGTGCTGGTCAAAACTAATTGTTTAATTTGCATTTACATCTCTCCTGTCGTTTAATTTCAATCGTAAGCTTAGTGGGTTAATGTAATCAGGATATGACAGTCTCCCCGATTATTGTAACAAGGTTGTTACAATAATCGGGGTCGGCGGTTTAAATTGCGCGTAGGGTGAATGTAGGGTGAATAATGAATACCAAGAAAAACATTTTGATTATTGATGATGATCAAGAAATCACCTTACTCATTAGTGACTATCTTCATTTAAACGGCTATAAAACAACGAGTATTTTAAACGGGAATCAAATTAACTCGCTTTTGAAAGAGAATAATTTTGATCTCATTATCTTAGACATTATGTTACCCGGCATTGATGGTTTGGGTTTGTGTCAAATCATTCGTAAAACATATGATACACCGATTATCATGCTTAGTGCGGCAAATAGCACCGAAGATCGGGTGGCAGGTTTGGAATTAGGCGCTGATGATTATATATCCAAGCCATTTAGTGCGCGTGAATTACTCGCAAGAATCAAAGCGCAATTAAGACGAGTAAATGGTGAGCTCTATAAAGGGGATAGGCGATTAAATCCCATGCAGAAAATAGGCTTTGCAGATTGGAAAATTGATAGAAATACGCATTGCTTAATTGATAGCGAAGACATCGCAACGCCGTTAAGTCAGCGTGAATATGATTTATTGATAATATTTTTAGAGCATCCTTCACGGATTTTGAGTCGCAATCAATTGATGGATCTGTTGTACGATAAAGACTGTGATCCCATGGACAGAACCATCGACGTACTCATTGGACGTCTACGAAAAAAAATTGAACGCGATCCTCGGAATGCTCAATTATTAATAACTATTCGGGGTGGTGGTTATCAATTACAGGCGGAGGTGAAATTGTTATGAATCGATTAACGATGACAGCCAAAAAAACGTATGTTGGATTAGTGCTGGGTAATTTAGCCATTATTTTTTCCATCATGCTGCTCGGGCAATATTTTTATTACGTGAATTCAAAGCCAATTGTGCCGCCAAATACTATCCATACTTTAGCGAAGTATGTCCATTTAATGAAAGTAAAACCAGAAGAAAATGGGCCAAAAATACTTCGCAGACAACATCTTCCTTGGACTAAAATGACGTTATCTGCAACCCCTGCCTATGCAGATAACGCGTTACTAAATTTACAACCAGCCATTATTTTTGATTTACTTAAGCAGCATAAAAAATTACAAGTTTCAATTTTTATCAACGAGGGGAGTTGGATTAATATCAGTATGGTACCGCCCATACCCAATCAAGGAATGATTCGATTAACCTTGCTGAGTATGCTTCTCATGTTACTTGCAGCGCTAGTTTTATTAAATTACTGGGCGGTAAAAACACTGAATCAGCCTATTCAAATGTTGATACAAAGCTTGAAGTATACTGAAGATCAGGAAAGTTGGTTGCCTATTCCTGTCACAGGAAATTCTGATCAGAAAGCCATTTTCGAAAAAATAAATTTACTGCAGGAGAAAGTGAGCACTTTATTATATAACCGCACGAGGGTTGTAACCGCTATCTCTCATGATCTACGAACACCCTTAACACGCTTAAAATTGCGTGCAGAATACCTGGTTGATAATCCCGGATTTGAAAAGTTCATGCAAGATATTAATGAAATGGAAATGATGATAAGGGAAACCTTGGATTATTTTCGTGATGCAAGCCGTGAAGAAAAAATGCAACGTTTTGATTTGGTCGCCATGCTTGGCTCACTGAGCGATGATGCTAACGAACTTAACGTTGAGGTGACCTTTACAAGTGCTGTGGATAAGCTCATTTATCCTGGTTTTGTTAATTTGCTGAAACGAGCGTTCTCTAATATTATCAATAATGCTGTTTATTATGGTCAGCATGCAGCGATTCATTTACAAAAATTTTCTCATCAGATAGAAATAACGATTGCGGATAGTGGACCTGGATTGGAAGAACATGATTTGGAACAAGTTTTCACCCCATTTTATCGTGGCAACAACGCTTGTTCGCGAGCAACAGGCGGAACGGGGCTAGGTTTAACGATTGCCAGAGAAATAATTCAAAAGCATCATGGTTTTATTACGCTTAAGAACCGTACACAAGGTGGTCTTCAAGTGGTGGTTACGCTGCCATTAGAAAATTGCCCTGCCTAAATCGCGCTTATTGCATTTACGCTGTGATAGGGGGAGGATATATAAAATTGGTCGATAATCATCCTAACTGGTTTTGACAAACCGAGCTTACTCATGTCGTTACTATGGAACCAATCGCCTGGATATTCGGCGATTGAATGAGCTGATCGATCGCTTTGTAACGATAAAGCTGAAATATGTAAATGAAAATGACTGAAACTATGTTTGATTTTCATAATGTCTTGCTTATTGGTAACCTGCAATTTATACCTGGTTTGAATGTAGCTTATTGGGCAAACATCTAATTCAATACTGGGTAAGCACCATAGCCCACCCCATATGCCCGTTGGCGGGCGTTTTTCCAGGTAGATCAAGTTGTTATCGGTATGAAGCAGGATCAATTGTTGCCGTTTGACGGGTAAGGTGACTTTGATTTTTTTTTGCGGATAATTTGCAACGACCGCGTGTTGTTTTGCACGGCAGGTGGTCTGTAATGGACATTGCTCGCAATTAGGATTTTTTGTTGTACAACACGTTGCGCCCATGTCCATTATGGCTTGAGTGTATTTGGCGCAATGCTCTATGGGCATGCATTCGTTTGCTAGCTGCCAAAGTTGTTGATTGACGTAAGCTGCTGCTAGTGGGCCATCAATTAGAAAATAACGGCTTAATACGCGTTTGACATTGCCATCTAATATCGCGGTTGGTTTATCAAAAGCCAAGGATGCAATGGCCGCGGCTGTTGATGGGCCAATCCCTGGTAATGCCGTTAATTGTTGTAAATCACTCGGAAATTCACTCTGAAAATCAGCATAGATTATTTTCGCGGTTTTATGAAGATTACGTGCTCGACTGTAATAACCAAGCCCAGACCAATAAGCCAAAACGTCATCTTCAGACGCTAGAGCCAACTGTTTCACCTCAGGAAAATTGTCTATAAAGCGATTAAAATAAGGAATAACGGTCTTTACTTGCGTTTGTTGAAGCATGATTTCCGAGATCCATATTCGGTATGCATTTTGAGGAAATTGCCATGGTAAATTTTTGCGACCATGCTTGTCAAACCAAGCTAGCAAAGGGTTTGTGAATGTTTGGTGTATAGCAGTCATTTTGGATAAAATACCTTCTCTATGAGTTTAGATCGAGGCCTACGAGCTAATAATATTGCCCTCGTGCAAAAAAACTTTCACTCGTTGTGAGTATATTCCAATCCTAAAATGAGTCTCAAATGAATATAGAGGCCCAAGCTGCCCAGTGTTATTAGTGGGATGGTGATATTGCCATA
>CANJFK010000196.1 GCA_947473535.1 Legionellaceae bacterium
CCGCTTGGAATTGCTCTAACTCAGTGAATACACCACTGAAACAAGGCAAGACGCATAAGGCTTCATAATAATGAATCGCTGCTGACTCTAACTCTTTTTGCACCAAGTAATATCGTGCTAACTCAAAGTGAGCAAGCCCATATTCAATTGATTTTTTAGGATCTTCGGCAATAATTTTTATATAACAAAGTATGCGTTCACGTTGGACGCTATAACCATTAATGGCCGCTATTTTAGTCGTTATAGAACGCTCCCAAGCCGCATTTAAACCGTCCGAACGAGGGTCATTTTTTTGCTGCATGGCAATTTGTTTGCTGACAGCCGTGTTAATCATGTTACTCAGAGCCGTTGTTATTTTGTTTAGATTATTACTTGTTTCTGAATTAGCTGTCTTCCTTCGTTCATTGATAATCGAACTCAATATTTCATAGTCATTAATAAACGCTATCCAACTATTTTGTTGACAAAAAATATTCAGACGACCAACGTACGCATTGACATGCTGAGGATCGCATTGAATAGCCAACGTGTAAAACGTAATCGCTTCATCCATTTTTTTCTGTTTTTTCGCGGCAGATCCTTGAGTACACCATTGACGCGCATCGGTTACTGACCAATCGACGTTGGGGCATTGTAATTTGAGTTCTTTAACGCGAGATAGCGTTTTTTCATTGCCTGGTAAAATACTTAATGCGGTGTGGAAATAATTAAGCGCTTTAAAATAATGATGGTTGCCTTGAGAAAGAAGGCCTAATTGATAGGCAACAATGACTCTAAAATCAAGAATGATTGTTTTATAAAACAAACTCTCCAGTTCATCAGGATCGAGTGTACTTAGCATTTCTTCGTATGGCGCAACAAACTGTTGGTCAATTTCAACCGGGGCTGCTATTTTTTCATCCGATTTTGTTGGCGCTAGCGGTTGTTGTGTCAATGGTTCTGCTAATAGGTCATTTGGTAGCATTTTTTTTGCTTCTGGGCGTGACTTTTTTTCATCTAGTTTAGTGCGTAATTGTTGTATATCTGCTCTCACTTGCTGCAATCGATCGACGCTTCCTCGCACTTGTTTTTTTGCGATGTCGTGACTCGCATGCAGTGATTCTAAAGCGAGCCGTTGTTTTCTATTGTTTTCCCTGGCTTCGGACAAAGCTTGTTGTTCGTTCTGAAGCAACCGTTGTGCCGCCGATTTTTTTGCATTCCTGACGGATAGATTTTCACCCAATTTAATAGTAATTTGTCGTTCAATATCAGCATATACTGTATCGAGTTCTGTCTGTAATTGATTGGTTGTTCTCTGTTGAGCTGCATACGGCTCGCTCAGTGCAGCTAACGTTTCCACCGCCTTTTTTTTGCGTGGTAATTGTTCTTTTCGCCCTTCAATTTCAGATGAGATCGCCGCTAGAGCCGATGCGCAAGAAGCAATTTCTAAGTCTTGTTGATCCGATTTTATTTTTGTTTCATTTATTCTTGCTTGTAATTGGTCACAGTACTTTTGTGCTTGAAATCGTCGTTTGCCGGCAATAGTCGTATACTGGCAGCTGAGCGATAAGTTGCTCATCATTGAAAAACCATCCGCAAGGTATGTGGGGGCGTACATCGTAGGTGGTGAAATGGCATAATAATAATTTGAAATTGTTCTTCGATAGTATCGAAGTGCTAGCGCGCTAAGGAGTTTTCTGCAAATATGACTATGATCCTCATGATCGTGTACATCAGCCCACTTTATTTTACTTACCAAGCCATAAATTTTCATCTGTTCGATAAATTCAAAATAATGAGGTGACTCTAGTTGGCGCGTCAACACGGCTATAAAATGATCATTTTCATAGTTGAATAGGTCGGGGCATTGGCGTAGCGCATCGATTAAAGCCGCAATTGGTGTATAATCCCGAGTCAAATATTTGATAGTACGTAATATACAAATAGGATCATTTTTAAAACAACGCTGCGGATCATCGATCGTTTGTAATCGTTTATCTTTTAAATCGTCAAGCCCAAGTCCGGTTGGATCAAAAACCAAGCCGAGTTCATTAGGCCCTCCATTTACACGCAAAAAAAGAGCACATATGCTCAAATCGCGCGATTGAGCACTATCGTGCAATGAAGTCGATTTAATCATTAAATCAGCAGACGTACCGCCAAATTGTTTAGTATCCCTGAAATAATGGTTTGGAATACGATCATGATGGATAAATTTAGAAAAAGAGGGCGTCTGTAACCACTGGGGCGAATTCGTTATCATCAGAAAGTCAAAATCTATTTTATCTTGAGATACTACGTTGTTCAGTAGATCAAGCACGGTGCTGCCTACCAGATAAATCTCGCAGGGAGGGCAGCTACACGGTTGTGTCTGACAACAACACATCTCATTAACAACATCAAGCACGTCTTGTGGCAGGACTACTCGTCTGCTAGTGGGTGCTCCCATCCGTGGTGTTGTATTTTCTATGGCTGTATTCATAGCGTCTCCGATGCCCCCGGGCCGAAGCGAACCCCATCTTTTTCAGATACAGCCTTGGCCGTCGAGACCATGGTGGCTGGTTGAAAAAAACGGTCTCTAGGTGACCCAGTTAATGCATTGAGTGGTAATGCTTGTAAAGCATGTCGTGCTTCCGTCAAATTGGGTAAATGGAGTAACGCCGAATGATAATGTTGTTGAGCTGGTTGATATTGGCTTTTTTTCCGCAGAAATTCACCACACGTAAAATGTGCCCAAGCTTTTAATAATGCAGGGATTTCTGGATGATTATTTATTATTGTGAGTTGTTTTTGCATGCTAGTAAATTTATTTTGACTGGCGAAAATGTCGATCAGCTCAAGACCAATGATTCCTGCCTGCACCGGCGTGTTACGCTCATGCGATTGAAGTGAACGACAATAGTCAGCGCGATCAATGGCCGTAAGCATCTCATCATTCGTTTCCTTCATTGTACAACGACCATGAAATACGCCAGGACCAACTATCTTCAACAGTTGAAACTTGTTACTGTGGTCATTTTGTACCAGATAAGTTTCTATTGTATGATTAATTTCCGCATCAATTAAATCATGCATCGTCTTGAGCGTTTGTTGGGTACCGCTCAATTCATCGTAAATTGCACGAACACTGATCCAATCTTCTTGTTGCAAGTAAACATGGAGAAGTATGTTGTATCTATCAACCAAGTCCGTTTGTTTGGACAAATGAGTAGCACTTTCAGCGTACATAATGGCTTCATCAAGATTGCGTTCTTCATATGCTTTTTTTGCTTTTTCTAGTCGTTGTTTTTGTGTCGTGCCATCACCGTTACGAAAGAACGTTTTTTTTAAATCGTTCAAAATCGTCTCTGCGGCTTTATATTGTAGCCGATCACCTTTTAATGACGCGTTGAAGTGGTTTATTGCTTGGCAATAATTCCCGCGTCCTTGTTCAATCAAACCCAGCCGCCAATGAAGAGCAAAACGAAAGGCTGGGTTAGAGGTGAGCGACAAACTATGCCTTAACACCCCGAAATCCATGTCTAAAAACGATCGATTATCAAGCAGATCCCTCGTCTTTTCTAACATCTCCTCAGCAGAATCTAATAAAACGGTTGTTTCTTTTTCCTCGGCCAACGTTGCTGCTAATCGTTTTTTAAGTGCAGATTCTTCTAACGACAGTTGCTTGGACAAGCGCAATTCATCGGCCAACTGTTTTTTTACTGTGCCCAATGCGATTTTAGCGTCACAACAATCGCTCTGAAATTCCTCAGATAATTTTTTTTCACGCGATTTAACGCCTTCGTCGACCATCTGTTTTGCTTCTGTTTTTGCTTTCTTAATGACTGCTGTTAGTTTACTGTTGACGATTTTTTGTTCAGCCATCGCCGCTGTCATGTTTGTTAGCTTTATTTCTAAGGCTTCGAGGGATAATTCGCTTACGAGGGCGTGTTCATGGTCAATGTCGCTTAACTGACTTGCCAATTGAACGTCATCTTTTTTTAACATGGCCAGTTTTTTTATTTTTTTAGCTAATTTTGTTTGACTTAGGCCCAACAAATCGGCTTTTTCTACTTGCAAGG
>CANJFK010000197.1 GCA_947473535.1 Legionellaceae bacterium
CACCTAGTGCTAGTAATTGTCGATGCGTGCCAAGCTCCACCACGCGACCTTGATGTAATACGATAATTTTATCTGCGCGTTTAATCGTTGACAACCGATGCGCAATCACTAATGTCGTGCGATTTTTCATCACTTCTTCAAGAGCAGCTTGAATATAACGTTCCGATTCGTTATCCAAAGCAGATGTTGCCTCATCCAGGATGAGTATAGGTGCGTCTTTCAATATCGCACGGGCAATCGCTATGCGCTGGCGCTGACCGCCGGATAGCAGCACACCATTTTCACCCACTCGAGTATCATAGCCTAAAGGCAGCATTTGAATGAATTCATCGGCGTAGGCAAGTTGCGCCGCATGGACAATTTGCTCACGACTCACATCAAAGCGTCCATAAGCGATGTTATTGGCCAGCGTATCATTAAATAAAGTGACGTGCTGGTTCACGATCGCCAGCTGCTCACGTAGACACGCCAATGACAATTCGTTTATCGGTATGCCATCGAGCGTAATTTTGCCGGCGCTAACCTCGTAAAATCGTGGCAGCAGGCTTGCAATGGTTGTTTTACCACTGCCAGAATGCCCTACAAGAGCAACCGTCTCTCCTGCAGCAATGTGAAAATCAACATCATGCAAAACAGGTAACGATTGACGATACGCGTAGGTCACTCGATCAAAATGTATGTCTCCTCTCACGGGTTCACTAACGATTTTACCTTGCTCGGGCTCAACGGCATGATCCAGTAATGCAAACACACTTTCAGCACCGGCGAGCCCGCGTTGAATCGACGCATTTAATGTGGTTAGCGTTTTCATGGGTTTAATTAACTGTAGCATCGCCGCTAGAATCGCAAGGAACGAACCGGCCGTGATGGTAATCACGGCCGCCAACTTGATGGCGGCAAAAATTATCACGGCAATACCTATCGCGATAATCAGTTGCACTGCAGATACATTGATGGCCTTGCTGACAGCCACTTTCATGTCATTTCGTCGCGAATTTTCAGTCGCTTTATAGAATTTATTAACTTCGTATTGTTCACCACCAAAAATACGCACTACCCGGTAGCCATCAATCACTTCGCTCGCGATTTCGGTCACTTCACCCATCGATTTTTGTACTTTGTGACTAATGCGACGAACCCGTTTATTGGTGAAATTTACAACCAGGCCGATAAAGGGAATAGTGAGCAAAAACATAAGCGATAATTGCCAACAAATAACCATCATCACGATTAGCAGCCCAATGACTAAACACGTATTTTGTACTAAATCCGTCAAAGCATCGGCGCTCACTTGTGCCACTTGCTCAACATCGTACAAAATTTTGGATAATAATTGCCCTGATGTCGCTTCATCATAATAATCCGCGGGTAAACGCATAATATGTGTGAATACCCGTTGCCGCAGTACATTGACAACCGATCGAGCGACCCAGGTCATACAATAACTACCGATCGCACTCACCAAACCACGTACAGATATCCCAATCAATACAATCAATGGAATTTGTTTGACAAATGCCATATCAATATCAATAAACCCTTTATCAAGAAAGGGCCTCATCATGTAGGTAAAACCAGCATCAATACCCGAGTAGAGAATGTTGGCGCCTATGCCTAGCAGTAATATAGGCCAAAAAGGTTTAACATACTGGAGTAATTTGAGATATAACGGTCCGGCTTTACCATGTAAATTCTTTTTCATAAATAATTGTCGACATTGTTTGGCTGTAAATGTGCCAAATTGTACTCCTTATTAGATGATAGTGCTAATCAGCGTTGACTAAGAGGGCATTTTATCTCAAACTGCAATCGACGTATCCATGCAAAGGAAGGCAAAAATGCTCTACTCTATTCTGGCTGACGCCGCCAGAAAAACACACTTGAATGCGGCGCAATATCATTCGATGTATCAACAGTCCATGGATAATCCGGCACAGTTTTGGTCTGATCAAGCGCAGAAATTTGTCAGTTGGATTTCGCCTTGGACTGAAGTACAACAGGGTGATTTTGCAACACTCGACCTGCATTGGTTTATCAATGGAAAATTAAATGCCTGTTATAATTGTGTGGATCGCCATTTGGAAACGCGTAACGATCAAATCGCCATTATTTGGGAAGGGAATTCGCCGCAAGACACGAAAAAAATCACTTATGCAGAACTTCATCAACAAATCTGTCAATTTGCTAACGTTTTAAAAGACCAAGGCATAAAAAAAGGTGATCGCGTTTGTATTTATTTGCCTATGATTCCCGAAGCCGTCGTTGCTATGCTGGCTTGCGCGCGAATTGGCGCCATTCATTCCGTCGTATTTGGTGGTTTTTCGCCCGACGCGTTAAAGACTCGTATCTTAGATGCTGATTGTCACCTTTTAATCACCGCTGATGAAGGACTAAGAGGGGATAAAACCATCGCGTTTAAAAACAATAGTGACCAAGCCCTAACAGAATGCCCCAATGTTAGGCATGTTATTGTCATAAAACGCACCAATGGGCTTGTCAATTGGGACAATGTGCGCGATATTTGGTACCACGAAGCGATGATGAACGCAAAAACAGAATGCCCCGTGGAGCCAATGGATGCTAGCGATCCGTTATTTATACTATACACGTCAGGCTCAACAGGCAAACCCAAGGGCGTGTTGCATAGCACTGGTGGCTACCTCGTTTATACAGCCATGACCCACCACTATGTTTTTGATTATCATCAGGATGATATTTATTGGTGCACTGCAGACGTTGGTTGGATTACCGGCCACTCGTATATTGTCTATGGGCCTTTGGCCAATGGCGCAACAACGCTAATGTTTGAAGGTGTGCCACATTACCCGACCTACTCACGGTATTGGGAGATTATAGACAAACACCAAGTCAATATTTTTTATACCGCACCGACAGCCATTCGGGCCTTACGACGTGAAGGCGATGATTGGGTCACTCAAACCAGTCGTAAGAGCCTTAAATTATTAGGTACGGTGGGTGAACCTATTAATCCTGATGTATGGCTGTGGTATTATCAGGTCGTGGGTCTTAGTCAATGTCCTATCGTTAATACATGGTGGCAAACTGAAACGGGTGGAATCCTCCTTTCCCCGCTACCCGGTGCAACGCCGTTAGCCCCTGGCTCGGCTGGCGTTCCTTTCTTTGGTATTGCTCCTGAGATTGTCAATGACGCCGGAAAACCTGTTCAAGACAACCACCCAGGAAAGCTAATTATCAAAAAACCGTGGCCCGGGTTGATGCAGACAATTTATGGCGATAGGCAACGTTTCATTGATACTTACTTTAAAGCTTTCGCCGGAAATTACTTAACTGGCGACGGGGCTTATCGCGACCAAAAAGGATATTATTGGATTACTGGTCGCGATGACGATATCATCAAGGTTTCAGGACATCGCATCGGCACCGAAGAACTTGAAAGCGCGTTTATTTCTCATCCAGCTGTCTCAGAAGCTGCCGTCGTTGGTATTCCGCATGAAATAAAAGGAGAAGGCATTTTTGCTTTTGTGTCTTTAAAAGCGGGCGTCGAGCCAACAGACAACTTAAAACATGAACTGATAACCCAGTTACGGAATAAAATAGGACCGTTAGCTACCCCTGACACGATTCAATGGAACACAGCATTACCAAAAACTCGTTCTGGAAAAATCATGCGGCGCGTTTTACGTAAAATTGCAAGCAATGATTTTGAGAATCTTGGTGATATATCAACATTAGCTGACGCAAGCGTAATTGAAAAAATAATCAACGAACGCGTAAAAGATACAAATCGCGCGCCATCCTGAGCGCGGTCATAATCTGCGGTTTTTTGACAACGTCATTTTTGTTCCAGTTTGCTGTTTAAATCGCAGCGCAATAGCAAGCCTATTGTCAAGATTTAAACAGCAAGCTGGGGGAAAAATGACAAGTCAAAAACCGCAGATTGTGACCGCGCGCAGTATATAACAATCAACGGGAAATAAAATGAGCCACACTGTTTTTGTAAACCGTATTTTGAATATGAAAAAAATTAAATACATTGGTTTAGATATGGATCACA
>CANJFK010000198.1 GCA_947473535.1 Legionellaceae bacterium
AAAATGGGAAACAAGTGTGCGTATTGGTACCAACAACACTACTCGCGGGTCAACATTTTGATACATTTCGTGACAGATTTGCAGATTTCCCGATCAATATTGAGTTATTGTCGCGTTTTCGTAGCGGGAAGGAAGCGACACAAGTGGTTCAGTCATTACAAAATGGTAGGACGGATATTGTCATAGGAACGCATAAATTATTTCAAAAAGACATTCAGTTTCAAAATTTAGGCCTCTTAATCATCGATGAAGAGCATCGATTTGGTGTCAAACAAAAAGAGCATATCAAATCACTGCGGACGCATATCGATATACTCTGCATGACAGCCACGCCGATCCCCCGCACGTTGAATATGGCCATGGCGGGTATTCGTGACATTTCGTTGATTGCTACCCCACCCGCCAAGCGTTTGGCTATTAAAACCTTTTGGCAAGAACGCAATGATTCGGTTTTACGAGAAGCGCTGTTGCGTGAAATATTACGTGGTGGGCAAGTTTTTTTTCTACACAACAATGTACAAACCATTGAACGCATTTGCCAAGACCTGCAGACGCTTGTGCCGGAAGCCAAGATTCGCAGTGCACATGGCCAAATGCGCGAGCGGGGCCTTGAACAAATCATGTCTGATTTTTATCACCATCGCTTCAATGTATTGGTTTGCACAACCATTATTGAAACTGGGATCGATATCCCGACCGCCAATACCATTGTCATCGATAGAGCAGATAAATTTGGCTTGGCACAATTGCATCAGTTGCGCGGCCGTGTTGGTCGATCACATCACCAAGCTTACGCCTATTTACTCACACCGAATGAGAAATTACTCACGCCTGATGCCGTTAAACGATTGGAAGCCATTGTTTCCCTAGAAGATTTAGGTGCAGGCTTTACCCTAGCCACTCATGACCTTGAAATTAGAGGTGCGGGTGAATTATTAGGTGAAGATCAAAGCGGTAATATGCATGCTATTGGTTTTAATTTGTTTATGGAAATGCTAGACAAAGCGGTCAGTGATTTGAAAGCAGGAAAAACACCTGAACTTGCGGCACCGATGAATCAAGGCCCAGAAATTGAACTGCGATTAAGCGCCATTATCCCAGACGACTATATTGGCGATATCCATATGCGGCTCATTATGTACAAACGTATAGCCAATGCAAAAGACAAGCAGCAGCTTCGCGATTTGCAAATTGAAATGATCGACCGCTTCGGATTACTACCTCAGCCAGTGAAACAATTACTGCTCGTGACTGAGTTAAAATTTCTGGCAACAAAATTAGGCATCGTCCGCATAAATGCGTCCGCCCAAAGTGGAAAAATTGAATTTAATAATCAGCCCAATATCAATGCAGGCGAATTAATTAAACTTATACAACTTCATAGCAAACGCTACCAAATGGAAGGTCCGACACGCCTACGATTCACGTTAGACAGTACAACAAATGAAGACCGTATTCATGAAATTAATGCATTGTTGGTTCGATTAATTTAGTTGTACTTGTCGCTAATGAGTTTTCGGTATTTTAGGCGACTCGATTTTTTTGTTCATGACTTCGAAAAAGACGCGTAATAGTTATTCTATTACAAGTTTTTTTCGAAGTCATGAACGAAAAAAGCGATAGCATAAAAGCCGAAAACTCGTTAGTGACAAGTATATAATTGTCGGTTAAATGCGCTACATCGTTGAAAACAATCTATAGTTAGTATTGTTAGACAAATTTATTGTCAATAAATAACGTATGGAGAATAATAATGAAAACCAATGTATTGTTAAGGGAACACTATTATTATGAAACTTATTATTTAAATGAGGGCAAAGAAAAAAATCACGGATACAAAAATGTTGACTTCGATTTTGACGAAAGAAACAAACGTTTTGCAGAAATTCTGTTTGCATGTGCTTATGCGGATGGCGAATTATCGACTCAAGAAAAAAACTTTATTCTTGGCGGATGTTTAGCACGAGGATGTTCAGAACGTGTTGTAAATAGCATAAATCCTCGCGGTATTAGCGATCTGGAAAAGGCCGTCACAAGCTTTGCAAAAGATTACCATAATAATATGGTATCCCTGGTATTCGAAATAATTAAAGTCTGCTCGGCGGATGGTACTTTCTCACCAGATGAAATTAAAGTCGTTGAAAAGATTGCTAAATGGGTCTCAATGCCCCAAAAGACGCTTGATGCGCTAAAAGCATTGTACAACGAAGAAGTAGCCATCAGCAAAAAATTACGGCAGTTATGTCAGTATAATTAGATCGTTATTCATTAAACCTGTAACGTCTCAATAAGCCCGTGACTTAATGAGACGTTACTTTAACCTAGAAAAAGACCATGCTCAACCTCGAATGGTTTCCGACAACCCTGTTTAAAATAAATCAAATTTGCAATTCGAATAACTTTATTGTACAATACTTGCTCACTCAGCCATTTTGACGTCATCATGAATATATTTCAGTGCAAAAAAATTGTTGAATCTTATTTGAGATCATTGGAGAGGCGAATCTCGCCTTCACAAAATCGAATTCGACAAGTGACGACATTACAAAATTCAATACAAAACGCATCCGTTCTTTTTCCAGCGCTTGGGTTAGATTCGCTGTATCCTTCAGGTCGAACCCATCGTTCAACGTCAGTTGATAGACGAAAATTGCAAGCGTGTCATCGATGCTTGCAGGATATAGCAAGTCAGATAGATCGATTACGAGACAACCAAGGTCAGTTGTGTAGTGAGCTATTATCATTGGAAACGTCTATAGCTGTGATGATATGCAATTTAGAGACCATCAAAGACAACGGACAGCATCCTATTCAAGGCGACGACTTCATTCGAAATAAGTACCATAAAAACATCTGTTTTTTGATGTGCCAAGGTTTACTTCCTGCGTTTGGTTCATCACTGGGTGAGTGTTATGGTTTATCGATTGATTATGGTCGACATCGCATAGCCAACAAACACGAACCATTTGCATTTCAAGAATCAGCAGCGGAAATACAAGCTGATCAACGATCAAAGCATCCTGGGCAAAAAATATTTCTGAAACGTTTGGGTCAATGCGAATATGAACCAAATTTAGCCAAACAAGCAAAAGGTCTTGCTGATTATGCATTCAGGCATAAGGGACAACATTTGGCCATCAAATTAAAATCTGGAACAGATCAACATTTATGCTATCTTGAGTATACGTCATCCGGTCGGTGGCATTATTTTGAACCGAACCAAGGTGCATTTGAGTTTAAAAGGCGTGACGAATTTGAGGCGTTTTATTATGATCTCTATGCACCCAACGAGAATCTCTGGCATAGTTACCAAGTTTCTACACTCGAGCAAGACAGCCCAGTTAATACGTGGTCTGGAAAATGGCGGAGCTTCTTAACTGGGTCAAACTACCATACGGGGATTTTTTTTGAGCGGGTTTGTGTGGGTCTGCTGGTGGCCATTACGTTAGGCGCAGTAGCAATGGGCGTTATTACACCTGTCGTCTTGTTATCTACTACAATGTTACCCGCTGCAGTCACGATGGCCCTCATGTTCACGTGCCTGGTTTTGTTTGAGTTAGTCGCCTCCGTTGGTATTTTCAAGGTAATAAATAACGTCGTTAAAGCAGGCTTTAATGGCGTATTAGCACTGCCTAGGTATATTGATTATCATTTTTTGCAAAAGCCTGAAGAAGCGCTCAGACGAGACGACGACGACACAATTAAACCTGCAAAAAGAGGCATACACACAATAGACACACTACCAGTTACCAATCACACGCATCATCGACGTCAATCAAACGACTCACACCAACAAGTGAAGAATCGCAAGAAGATTAACACCATTTTTGATTATGTCAATCAGCGTCCAAAATTGACCCCCTTTCAGCGTGCAAAAGTGACCCCCCTCAGCCGTTTTATTTGATTTCTAATTGTTCAATTAATTTCTAGTTTTAAGGCGATAACTGTCGTTTCCAGTTTCAATGATATCGCAGTGATGTGTCACTCTATCCAACATGGCTGTGGTCATTTTTTTGTCGATAAAGACTTG
>CANJFK010000199.1 GCA_947473535.1 Legionellaceae bacterium
AAATAGGCCGTATTGAGCAAATAAATCCATGAGGTACCTTCTTGTAGAGAAAAAATGATAATTATCGCTGCCAGCAGCATTGTATGCAAGCTGTGGTTAGAAACGCGTCGATCACTTCCGCTAATTCGATCAAATTAATTCAGGGTTTCGGCAATAGAGGCGTATGGGAGCGCGCTGTATCATTATCTGAACCGTTGATTAGCTTAAAAAATCGTTGAAGGCATGTCAGTGGAGGCGTATCTTCCTGATAATTTCGATTATTTAATTGTGGTTGTGTATTCATCGGGGTTGCTTGCTGCTCACGTATGAGTTGACTTGGTATATATGATCTTGGCACTGTCGGTGTTAGGGCCTGCTGTGTTGCCCGGCATTCGGTGAAATTTTGATTTAAAATTAAGCTAAAAATGGTGCTGCAGTGATTGATAAGTCCATTGAGATCAAATGTCATGAGTGGATCTTTCATTTCTTGTGATTGTATGTGTATTGCTGCCAGGCGAAAAAGAGTGATACTACACACCAATTTATCGGCATCGATTTTTCCTCCCATCACGCTTATAAGAGAGCGCTCTCGTAGTCTTAAACTAACCTGGTAAAGGAGGCTACTATAACGTTCAAATAAAATAGGATCGCGTAGATAATCACACGCCTCTTTTAAATCAGTTATACCATAAAATATAGAAATATCACTTGTCTCGGATTTTATAAGCTGAGGAAAGATGTACCACATCCAACAGCTCATTTTCCTACCGCTACGCGTAATTTCATTAAATGCCGTCTGGTAATCTGTTCCTCGTCTCATGTTATCAATGAAAATACCATGTTGCTGGGCTTCATGAAACCGGCGTAAGTCATGTTTTTTAGGAAATTCATATTTATTAATCATTATCATTATCCTTAACTTTGGCGCGTGAGCCTGGTTCATAATTACCAATAGGGTACTGTTTTGTGGTTAAAAAATCAACAAAAATTCAAATTTATATTATTTTTGACGAACACCGTGTAAGCATGGACTATAATAATTACTAGGAACTATTTTTACAGGTAGAATCCGAAAAATGAAACTAGTCAGGCATGGAAATATTGGCTTAGAAAGACCTGGAATGATAGATGAGCAGGGGGCTATTCGGGATCTGTCTGCCTACCTTTCCGATATTAATGCGCAAACCTTGGCTGATCCTAACCTTATAGATAATTTAAACGCATTAGATAGTAGTAAATTACCATTGGTTGATAAGAGCGCGCGAGTCGGCGCTTGTATTGGGATGCCTGGTAAATTCATCTGTGTCGGTTACAACTCACGATTACATGCGGAAGAAATGGGGATGGTTCCTCTTGCCAAGTCGGAGATGGTCGTTTTTCTGAAACCAAATAGCGCTATTTGCGGCCCATATGATCCAATTTTACATACAAAAAACAGTAGAAAATTGGATTGGGAGGCGGAGTTGGGTATCGTTATCGGTAAAAAAGGAAAATATATTACACAAGCCGAAGCAAAGGATCATATTTTTGGGTATTTATGTGTTAATGATTTGTCAGAGCGTTATTTGCAACTTGAAACCGCCGATACACAATATACGAAGGGGAAAGGATTTGATAATGCAGCGCCGATAGGCCCCTATTTGGTATCTAAAGATGAAATAATCAACTCAAGTAATTTGCAAATTAATTTGTGGGTTAACGGAGAATTACGACAAGATTTTAATACTCGCGATTATATTAATAACGATGAAGCGGTTATCAGTTATCTAAGTCAATATTTCACGCTTTATCCCGGGGATATTATATCAATGGGATCTGCCCCAGGCAGTGCTAAATGTTGGGGAAATGATTGTTTTTTAAAGCCAGGTGATAGGGTTGTGCTTAGTATTTCTGGGCTAGGCAAACAGGAACAAGTCGTTATTATTGAGTAGTTACCATATTGTATAAAACTAGTATAGACTGTAACGTGAGGCTTTATGATTTTAAAAGCCAATTAAAACTTGATCATGGAGGATATGATGGAAAATAAGAAAGATTGTAAAGTTTCTGCATGTTGTCGCACACACGGCTGTAAAATTGTGGGTGCTCTCGTTTTAGTTCTAGCGACCATACTTACACTGATAACGTATGACGGTATGGGAATTTTTGGTTTGTTTGTTGTAGGTTTGGTTTTTTGTTGTCACAGACAAATGTCTTGTCGCTCATGCTCATGTGGATGTTGTACGACCGATAACACGGAATGTTGTACAATTGAGAAAGAGTGCGATACACCAGTGAAAAGTAAAAAGAAAAGTTAAATAATCCGTAACTGCTCGTACGTCATCCCGAGCGCATCGAGGGATCTCCTGGCGTTGGCACAGTGCCACATTTCGGAGATCCCTCGCTGTGCTCAGGATGACGTACGGAGAGAGCAGTTACAATAATCCTTTCATAGATGAAGGTCTACTTGGTAGACCTTCATTGATAGCCAACGATCGAGTGCTTAAATGAAAACATTATTGGGTGGTTTATTCTTATTGACGGCATTACCAGTTTTTGCGACGGATACATTAACGATGAATGTCGATGTAAATAGTCCACAATTTGTGGTGAACTTATCAGCCAATCCCACTACCGGTTTCCAATGGACAGTGACAACGTATGACAAGACCATACTAGCGCTGAAAGGGAGCGAATATATAACGCCAAAAACTAAATTGATTGGTGCTGGTGGCATCATGACATTTACATTTTCACTAATTAAAGGCAAAAAATTGCCTGAAAACACCCAGCTGCTGTTTAAAAATGCGCGATCATGGGAGCCAGAGGGGGGCTTTGTAAAGCAGGTCACAGTGCATTTTATCGTTCGTTAATGAGCACAATAAGTTGCGTCGATGAGCATCATGGAAAGGATGCAAATCCATTCAAGGCGATCATTGGATCTATCGATTCTCTATCTGGATAAGCGGGGAGCGATTTAGAAGGCTTTGGTTTGAGAAACAAGTGCGGATTACTGCCATGTAAATTGGTCATGTTAGCGGTTGTTGTGTCTGAATTTGATCTTCTTTTGGTTGCAAAGTCTACTCTTGAGGCGCTCGAGTAGTTTCGTTGTTGAACATATATCGCGCCAGCTGAAGCGACCACCGCGAAAACCAATTCAATGCAGAGTTGTCGTTGTCCTGTCGGGTTCAAACGTTGAAAATAGACGTCCAGCGCTCGTAAATTTTCTGCGTCGGTCAACGGCACGGTGGATTTAATCAAATCAACTGTTGTATGTGCATGCCGGTTTGAGACGTTCATTGAACGCAGTTGAGCCTTGGCAAATTCTAGTCCTGCTACTTGACTCATTGAGAATTGAGCTTCACGAGTTAGGGCTGAAAAAAATAATGACCGAGTTATCTCCATTATTGCATGCAGATCAAATTGGCTCTCAAACCATGATGAAAATACCTCTGCGTCGAGTTCTCTGGCGCGCTCTACCTGACACCTGTTGATAAAAATTCAAATAGCGTTTGAGTAGCAGCGTATTGCTGTATGCTTAGTTCAGCACGCATACACATATGAGGAACCAAGGTTATTAAAAATGCTTGTGAATTAACTAAACTCACAGGATAACCTTTCTTCATTTTAAGCTGTAGATTAAGCATGCAGAGTTGTTCTGCTGTTAATTCGTATTGAACTGATTTTTTTGTTGTGCGGCTAGATCTTGTTCTGTATTCATCAAATTGATTGTTTGTAAGCTCATCTTGAGTAAAAAGAGAAATAAAGCGGGTATGCGTTTCATCGAGTTGAAATAGTCCATCGGGAGTGATGATCGATGTATTTTTATATTGATCACTTGTTGGTGGTAATTCCGACATTAAATAAAGATCGTATTCAGGAAAGTAAGGGTTAAATAATTCACTGGCAAAGAAGGGTGCTGATCTGACATAGACAGACAATATGATCAAAATAATTCCAAACAAGGTTGTTTTCGTATAAATACAGAACAAATTCAAGTAGTAAAGAGAGGGTTCAGACTAATTTTAGTTTTTTTTGTCACGGAGTAGTGGGAGTAACGGC
>CANJFK010000200.1 GCA_947473535.1 Legionellaceae bacterium
CCATCTGCTTGTTGGTACACTGCACTGATTGTATTTGCGAATAGCGGTAATAGCAGCAACCCAACGCCCGCAACGACCGCACGATGACCCCAAACGACCTGAGAAGCAGGGAACATGAGCACCGCAGCCAGGATAAACCCCCATAAAATCAAACCCACAATCAACCAATATTGCAGCCAATGCGCACCAAGCCAAATCAGCGGGAGCAAAACCAGCATACAGATCAATTTGTTGATCAAGCGATTCACCGGGATCAATTGCAACCACTCCCAACCGAGCGCTACACTTAACAATAATACAATCGCCCCCAACAACCAGACGCTACCATAATAAATAGCAAGCAAAACAAGTGGCACAAGAATTAATGTTGTTAATAATCGCTGTCTAAACATCGTGTTTCTCACTCAGTTGTTTTGATGTTTTACCATAACGTCGCTCGCGGGCGCCATAACAATCTAGCGCTTTTTCAAGCTCGGTAACCGTAAAATCAGGCCAACACACGTCAGAAAAATACAATTCCGTATAAGCAAGTTGCCAAAGAAAAAAGTTACTGATGCGTTGTTCCCCGCTCGTGCGGATAAACAAATCAGGGTCGGGTAATCCATGGGTATTGAGCAGTCGTGAAAATGCCTCCTCATTCATATCATCCAGTGATATCTTCCCCTCAACCACTTGACTCGCCAACGATTTTGCTGCCTGTACAATATCCCATTTGTCACCATAATTGATGACCACATTCAAAATAAGTTTCGTATTTGCGCCAGTTAGTCGCTCAGCTGATTTCATCTGCTCGCACAAAGCGTCCGATAATTGACTGCGATCCCCCGTAAACCGCAAACAAACACCACTCTGGTATAATTCATCAATTTCACGCTCAAGCGCCTGAAGAAATAATTGCATCAGAAAATCAACTTCTGCCGCAGGTCGAGACCAATTTTCGCTACCAAAAGCCCATACGCTTAGCACCGAGATGTCTTTTGCCACACAAGCTTTCACCATGGCCTTCACAACATCAACACCAACACGGTGCCCTTCACTGCGTGGCAAACCACGACTTTCGGCCCATCGTCCATTACCATCCATAATGATGGCGACATGTTGCGGTATTTTTTGATTCAACCTACTTCTTCCGTCAGCAAAAATGGCCTATAGTCTATCCTCTTTATTGCAAAAGATTAAGTGAAATTATGCACAAGCACACACCCCTGGTTTTAATGATTCTGGATGGCTGGGGTTATAGCGAAAAAACCGCACACAATGCCATTGCTCAAGCACACACACCACAATGGGATACATGGTGGCAAACGTGTCCACATATCTTACTCGAAGCGTCAGGGCTCCCTGTTGGGTTGCCTGACGGACAAATGGGAAATTCTGAAGTGGGCCATATGCACATTGGTGCCGGGCGCGTTATCCCACAAGATTTCACTCGGATCAATGAAGCAATTGACAATGGGAGCTACGCTCAAAACCCAGTTTTCATTGACGCTATTGAGGAGATGAAGCAGACGAATGGCGCCATACATGTTTTAGGTTTACTCTCTCAAGGCGGCGTACATAGTCATGAAAATCATTTATTTGCCTTTCTAAATTTATGCGCTGAACAACAATTTTCTCATGTTTATCTCCATTTATTTCTTGATGGACGCGATACGTCACCACAAAGTGCACAATTAAATCTAGAAAATCTAGACTCACTACTTAAGAAACACCAACAAGCGACCATTAGCTCAATCACTGGACGATATTATGCAATGGATCGCGACCAACGATGGCAACGTATTGAGCCCGTTTATCGTTTGCTAACCGAAGGCGAAACCCCTTACCACTATACAACAGCGCAAGAAGCCGTTCATGCGTTCTACCAGCAAACAATCCACGACGAATTTATTCCACCGACCAAAATCGGCGCAGGTGCCATAATAAACGATGGTGATACCGTGTTCTTTTTCAATTTTCGCGCGGATAGAGCCAGGCAGTTGACCCAAGCATTTATTGCTGATGACTTTCAGGGGTTTGCTCGCAAACTAAAACCACGTTTGGCACGTTTTATTAGTATGACGACGTATTCAACAACGCTTGCAACATGCAGTGCCTTTAAGCCTCGAACGCTACAAAACACGTTGGGAGAGGTTATTGCAAACCATGATCTTCGCCAACTGCGAATTGCTGAGACAGAAAAATATGCCCATGTTACTTTTTTTCTAAATGGTGGTTCGGAGCAGGTGTTTCCTCATGAAGACCGCATTTTAATCCCTTCGCCACAAGTTGCTACCTACGATTTACAGCCAGGCATGAGCGCCACCACCCTCACCAAAATAATCGTGGATGCGTTACATCGTCAAGTTTATGATGTCATCATTTGCAATTATGCTAATGCAGATATGGTTGGACACTCGGGCAATTTTTCGGCTACAGTCCAAGCAATTGAATCATTAGACCAAGCGATGCACGATATTGGAGAAGCGCTAGGCGCTGTTGGCGGTCAATTAGTCATTACAGCCGACCACGGTAACGCTGAATGCATGTTTGACGAATCAACTCATCAAGCACACACAGCCCATACCAATCAACCTGTCCCCTTATTGTATGTTGGCGGCGATTGGCACTTTAGCGTAGCACACGGTAGCTTAATTGATATTGCGCCAACCGTGTTGACCTTACTCGGCATCACACCCCCTGCTGAAATGAGCGGAAAGGCATTATTGGTGAGGAATCATGCTGTTGAAAATTAAATCAAACGATCGCGTGCTACAACGAATGGCTGCTTTATTTGTATTCATGCTAAGCGCATTATTGATAATCAACATCAGCTACGCCGACACACGTGCCGTGATCCAAACTAAAACCAACCTGAAGCAATTAGAAAACAAAATTAACCTGCTGCAACATACATTAAACCGTGCACACGACAAACAAGGTATACTCAACCAAGAATTGAGCCAGACTGAAAAACAAATCAATGAAGGTCTGAGTCAATTAAAAAAAATACAACAAGATCTAGCGATCAAACAATCCAAAATCAACGCGTTACAACAACGCGTGGACACGTTGAGCGAACAATTGCATACACAGCAACGCTTGCTTGCACAACACATCCGTGTTCGTTACAAGTCAGGTGAATATCAACCTCTAAAATGGCTCCTAAACCAAGATAACCCGCAAGATATCAATCGAATATTAACCTTTTATCAATATTTAGTGCATTCTCGACAACAGAGCATGGACCAAGTTATTGCAACCCAAAAAAATCTCATCCTAAACCAGCATCAGCTTAACCAAGAAATTGTTGCCCAACAACAATTACAACAACAATTAAATAAACGGCAACAACAATTTGACCATAACAAACGTTATCACACAGCAATCATTCGTACGTTGAACCAAGACATTCAAAACAAACAGCAGACCTTAGTCGCTTATCGACATAATCAAGCCAATTTAACACATTTACTCACGTCGCTGGTCCAACAAAGTGTCATCCAAACCCGTCATCCTTTTACACAAATGCGTAAAAAATTAATTAAACCCGTGCAAACCGATCGAAATAATATTAAAAAAATGAACCAGGGTGTCCTGTTTTATGCCCAAGGAGGCGCGCCTGTTGTGGCTGTTTATCCCGGAAAAGTTGTATTTTGTGACTGGTTAAATGGCTATGGTCGTTTATTAATTATCGATCATGGTTGGGGTTTTATGACGCTATATGCTAACAATCAATCGTTATTCAAACGAAAAGGCGATACAGTCAATCAAGGGGAACAAATTGCCTCAATTGGACATAGCGGCACACTTAAAGAAAACGGTCTATACTTCGAAATAAGACATCGTGGAAAAGCTACTCCTCCACTGGACTGGATGTCTTAATTGTTCTCTATACGTAACTACTCACCCCTATTAGCCACTGCGTGTCAAACAGGGGTGAACGATGAGGAATCGAAGCAACAACCAGACATATAACATATGATTTTTGATTTTTTTTCAAAAGTGCTTGACA
>CANJFK010000201.1 GCA_947473535.1 Legionellaceae bacterium
CGACATCTGGCGCTGAATTTGCTAAGAAAAGAGCCTGAGTCAAAATTTTCAATCCCTCGAAAAAGGCGAAAAGCAGGCCTTTATGATAAATATAGGGAAAAGGTGTTGGGAATTTAAACTTTGATGCTCTTGCCCTGCGCTAATTGGCTGCTTTAATGCATCCTATATAGAATCCAATGACTATGTGGCGCGACCTAAAGGGAGCGATTAGTTTTTATTCGATAAATGGATTGGCTTTGTTTCCTAATCCCATGCAGTTCAGTCTCATTCAATATTTAGGTGGATCTGTAGCTTACAGGCATCCCCAATGATGTCATTTTATTAATCACTCCACAGTGGTTTTTGGTCAAACCAAAACGGATACCGTCAACAGCCACTTTATTGCCACAAATTTTGGTTTTTTTTACCAGTTGACCCAAGCGGCTTGCTTGGATATGGATTTTGTACAAACATATCCAACAACATCAATTGCAACCATTATTTAAGTGGCGGGCTTACGGTTATTTTTTAATTTATTACACCCAGGCTCACTTGAAAATAATTGCATCTTGTAGTATATTTTTCAGACATGTCACGGGTGTTGTTGCAATGAATTCCTTACTAGAAAAAATTGAATTGGCTTTTAGAAAGAAAAAAATTCAATTAAAAGAAAGGATCACGCAAACCAACCGTTGTTATTTTGATGAGAGTCTCACCAATCAATTTCTCCAAGTGGAGGATGTTCTAGGTCACCATTATTTGGTGCGCATCAACGGTAACTTGTGGCCCCCTTTTACGCGCGAAAATGAAGATCATAATTTAAAACGTTTAGACGCTCATTCTTTAGTCACCCATGTCATTGAAAACAACGTTCAAAATGGTTTTCAAATTAGCCATTTGCATGACAGGAGTCGGCAATTTGCAGCACGACAATCCGTGCGCAATAAGCAACAACTGTTACAAAGACTTGCCTCGGCGATTAAAAAATACCATCAGATTGGTGATTTTAGAAACAAATTTCCAGTCGGACCCACCCTTCTTACCGCCTATAATCGCTTAGCAAAACACCAACAGCTCGAACTTGAAACTTACCAAGTGTTGTCCCTGCGGATTTTTTTGGCATTAAGCAATGACCGATCTAATTTCGTGTCATCGCACAACGATTTATTGCCTACAAGTGTTTATTTCAAGAATAAGCAAGCCTACTTTGTGGACTGAGAATATTCAGGGGAAAATCATCGCAGTTATGATTTGGTGTTATTTTCCCTGAAATCGGCTCTTACACTGCAAGAGGAAAACATTCTCATATCGTATTATGATCCATCGAATGAATTAGACATGCAATATGCCATGTCCATCATGAAACCAGTCGTTCATTTTTTATTGCTTTTATGGAGAATGGCTTCACCACAACGCAATCAAACCAACACACCTCATGGTATATTGCGTTCCGTAAACGATAGTTTTCAAAATGCGCTGGTTGCTCAATCTGCAAAAGCACTCACAAGAGAAAGAGGCCTGAGCTTTTTCAAGGCCAATATCAACACATTTTCGGAACAAAACATAGAAAAAAAACAAGCACTCTATTTTAGTTGACAAGCAACGAGCAAATCTGGTTTACATAATGCAGCATCATTAATTTCATAATCAGACGAACGAAGAATACGCGTCAAAGGATAATCGGGATTAGCACCGCAAATTGTTTGTGTCCGACCGCATAAGTGACGAGAGTCTATTGAGCATTGAGCTAATGTCCAGGGTAATTTAGTTTGCCAGGCGCTGGGAAACACTGCACCACGGCCGGAAATAAACACTGCTTCGATCTGTTTAAAAGCAGTGTGTTGTAAAATTTCACCAAGCGAGTGGCGACCTTCCATATCAATCACAATAAAGTCGGCCAGCTTTCCTGGAACCAGCTCCCCCATATCTTGTCCTAATCCGACTGCATCAGCCGCGTTCTTAGTACTCATTTGATGTATATCTGCCCAAGATAAAAAACCATTTAAATTATTTCGATTATATTCCTCTAAACAACGCATTTCATCAGGCATAGTGAGCGATCCCGAAACCGACCAATCAGTGCTTAATGCCATATTCACGCCGGCTTGTTTGAACTCTCGAATTGGAGCCGTTACGTGATATAGTTCAAAATTAGATCTTGGAGAAAGTACGATTGACACATGTTCCTTTTTTAATTGTTTGATTTGCTCAGGCGTTGCAGCCACTCCGTGAATAAAAGCTTTGGGCGATGCTTTATTTTGGACAGCGCGCAACATCAAGGTAATTTCACATCGAGCATAATCATCTACTCCCTCTCCAACATGAGGCACGTAAGGATCATTCGGATTAATTGGGAGGATATATTCAGGTTTAAATAGACATTTTTTCGATGATTGTGGATGCTGATTAATTGGAAAGGTAGCGCTGTCTACTGGGGTGCGGCCTGGTGTACCCAATATATACCCAAGTTTCGTGTATAGGCATGAATCGTCTTAGCTCCGGCTACGGCCGTTGTTCCACTTAAGAGATGACGTAACATGGCGCGCTCACTTACGATTTCAGTCTCCTCAGAATTTTTTGGTTTTTTATCCTGAAAACCACGTTCTTCATTTGTAGCTACTCGCCATTGATCACGATCGTTCCATCGTTTTATGGGCAAAGAATTTGGTCTTTGATAAGAATAGTTGATGTGTTCATGCAAATTGATAAAACCAGGTGAAATGAGAGAATTGGGGCAATCTAATGTAACCATCGATTCAGAAGACGATAATGCACAGCCCACCTTGAGAATACGTCCATCGGGACGGATAAGCATTTCTCCACCCACTAGAATTTTTCGCCCACTAATCAGCGTTCCTTTGACACGAAAAAGTTTGCCATGACCGAACAAATCACATCGGTGTTGCACCTTTGAATAATGAGGACAAATCTCAACTTGATAACCATCTCCATTGAACAATGGTTGACACGTGGCATGATTTGAAGAAGTGATTAAAACAATTAAAAATAAACTGCGCCATCCCTTATATCGCATCTGACTCTCTCTGCTTTATTTTTTAATCCGTTAATTCAACAGTTCAAAGCTATCAACAGTCAGCCTTGTTATCATACTCGTCATTGAAATCTAACTCATATTCTATAGTTATAGCCAACAAATAACCATAGAAAAATGGGCTCTTCGCGTTTTTCCGTTTAAAACGAGAGGTTGCACGATTAGCTGAAGAGAATGCCTTTTTAAAAAAAGCGTCGGCGTGTGTGCCACAGGCACACCAGTAATATTCAAGGACTGAATATTATTTTTGGTAAAGCTATAAGGAAGATGATGGAAGACCTATCGGTGTCGGTTGTCAGGAATAGGCATCAAACCACTTCAAGCTGCGTTTGTTAAGAGTAAAGGTGGTGAGAGTTGAAGAAAAGTCGAGAAGAACTCGGCAGGTATGGATTAGAAAGACGAATAAAAATGAACCATCGATGAAGCGTCGTAAGATTTAAATAAGATACTAAAACTGGGGCTGCCCCCTTACGTGCTTTACAAATCGCAAAATTAGACGAAACAGCTCCTGTAATATCCAATTATCCTTATGAACCCGTTTGACCAAAGTGAAATCCTATTGAAGATGAATTGAGATCGGTTTGTTTCGCCTTTTTAGGCTTGGAGAAGACTCCAAAGTGGTGCCGTGATTCTATACCCATATGTTCGATACGGACTCGTTTAGAAGACTGGTGAGCATTCGATTCCATAGGTAACCCAACGTCGTGGGGGCTAGAAAATTTATCTAATGCCGTATCATTTGAGTCAACGCGTGCTACCCCCTCATTTTCGTTTAATAGACTGGGCTGCTTTAAAGAAGAATGCTCATCTAACGGAATAGGGTTCATTTTAATACTGCGTTCGGGCGCACCGAATGTATTTATTTTAACAATAAATAGGGTCTGTTGACATATATGGACCCTGCCGGGTCTTGCAATAGGTGGAACCATTATTTTAAGCAAGGTAGGTTGAGATGCAGTCATA
>CANJFK010000202.1 GCA_947473535.1 Legionellaceae bacterium
ATGAGCGGCATTTAACATGCCAACACACTTCTTGATTGTCTAAATACAAGATGCCGCCACCGTAGACAGGCGTATCCTTTGGAAGAATAAATGGTTTGGAATTCATGGAAAAAAAATAATGCCTTAATAAGGTAGTATGCCGCCGAATAGTTTGAACAATCAATTCAAGACCGCTGTGATGGCTTCCATGTTCAACGAGTTCACCCATGACCATTAAATTTGGGTTATCGTAACGGATAAAGGAATAATAGCCATTTAAAATTAATTCGCTTAGTGGATTAAAGTCATTATCAAAAAAACAGAATTTACGCTGAATTCGGATAGCAAAATAGCAAAGTGGTTTTTTTCGTGACATAAACGAATCATTTATTTTGTTTGTTCTTGACGTATCGCATTCATAGTAAAAAAAGCTATATACTTAACAACTTAATCACTCAAATGAATGCCCATGGAACTAATAATTGATAATACTCCATTTAAAGCACTTTTCCAGCCCCTTGATTTAGGGTTCACTCAGTTGAAGAATCGCTTGTTGATGGGTTCGATGCATACAGGGCTAGAAGAGGACAAAGAGGACTTACAACGCCTGGCGGCGTTCTATCGTGAACGAGCGCTTGGCGGGGTAGGCTTAATCGTGACGGGTGGCTTTTCACCTAACCGCGCGGGTCGTTTGGCACCATTCTCGGCCAAGCTGACGACGAGTAAGGAACAGCATCGTCATGAGCTCGTTACCCAGACTGTTCATGAATCCGGTGGGAAAATTGCGCTACAAATATTGCACGCGGGTCGTTATGGTTATCACCCTTTGGTTGTTGCACCCAGTGGATTAAAATCGCCTATTAGCCCTTTCAAACCTTGGGTGATGAGCAAACGTCGAGTGGTTAAAACGATCAAACATTTTGCACGTTGTGCCCGTTTAGCCAAAGCCGCAGGTTATGATGGCGTTGAAATTATGGGTAGTGAAGGTTATCTGATTAACCAATTCATCGTGAGCCATACGAATCAACGTCAAGATGAATGGGGTGGAACGTATGCAAATCGCATGCGTTTTCCTGTTGAAGTGGTTCGCCAGGTGCGCGAAGCCGTGGGTGAACATTTCATTATCATTTATCGTTTGTCGATGATGGATTTGATTAAAGAGGGTAGTAGTTGGGAGGAAGTCGTATTACTAGCTAAAGCGATTGAGCAAGCAGGGGCCACGTTAATTAATACGGGAATTGGTTGGCACGAAGCGCGTATTCCAACCATTGCTACCATGGTGCCCGCAGCGAGCTTTGCACCCGTCACCAAGCATTTAAAGTCAGAAATCTCGATCCCAGTGATTACGTCAAACCGTATTAATACACCGGCGCTGGCGAACGCCTTATTAGAAGATGGGATGGCCGATATGATTTCCATGGCTAGGCCTTTTCTCGCCGACGCGCAATTTGCGGAAAAAGCAAAATTGGGTGAAGCAAAAGCCATCAATGTTTGCATTGCCTGCAATCAAGCGTGTTTAGATCAAATATTTGTTAATCAAACGGCATCATGCCTGGTTAATCCACGTGCATGCCATGAAACAAAACTAGTCTATCAAACCGTGGCAAAGCCTAAACAGATTGCGGTGGTTGGAGCAGGTCCCGCCGGGCTCGCGTTTGCGGCTGTTGCCGCTGAACGCGGTCACCAAGTGACTGTTTTTGAAAAAAGTCCCGTGCTGGGTGGTCAATTTAATTTGGCCAAACGTATCCCTGGTAAAGAAGAGTATCAATATACGATTGATTATTATGCCTATCAATTGGAAAAATTTCAGGTAGATGTTCATGTGGGAACAGATGTTTCGTTGGAAACACTACAAGCGTTCGATGAGGTTGTGTTGGCTACGGGCGTTGAGCCGCGAATTCCTGACATTGATGGCATTCAGCATGCAAAAGTGATGACGTATGTTGATTTGATACAACAGCATCGAGACCCGGGGCAGCGTGTTGCCGTTATTGGAGCCGGTGGGATTGGCTTTGACGTGGCGGAATGGTTAACCCATGAACCACATGCCGAGCAACAGTCGCAATTTTATGATGAGTGGGGCATTGATATTGCATCCGTTCATCGAGGTGGGATTAAACAACCGAATATAACCGCCAGTCCACGCCAGGTGTACTTATTGCAACGTAAAAAAGATAAGCTGGGTAAACGATTAGGTAAAACAACCGGTTGGATTCATCGTTTAAGTTTAAAACATAAACAAGTTGAAATGCTATCTGGTGTCACGTATGTACGCATTGATGATGAGGGATTGCATGTGCTCATTGATGAAAAGCCACGTTTGTTTGCTGTGGACTCAGTGATTATTTGCACAGGACAACTTGAATCGTGTGGGCTTTATGAACCATTAAAAGAACTAGGGCAGTCGGTACATATCATTGGCGGTGCGTTTAAAGCATTAGAACTAGATGCACGCCATGCGATTAACCAGGCGTGTCGTTTGGCCGCTTTATTGTAGGGTTGTCCCATGCACCGCGTTTTATTTGCAATACTGCTGCTTGAAGGTTTTATTTCTATTTCAGTTGAAATTTTAACCATACGTCAATTAACACCTTTTTTTGGCGGTAGTATTGTTATCACGAGTATTATTATCGGCGTGTTTTTGCTCTTCCTTGCGTTAGGCTATTGGCGAGGAGGCTCGTATCCACGCGATTTTTTTAACAAACTAAGCCAAAATTTCGCATTGAGCATGCTATGGATTGGTATCGGTTTAAATTACACATTTGTCGCTTTATTTTTCTATTTTACTACGGTCAACTTATCGTTCCCTTATTTATTCAGTTTAACCTTGTATCTCTTGTTTGTTTTGGCTCCGATTGCCTACTGGCTTGGTCAAACCATTCCATTAACAACAAATTTGTTTAATCAACAGCAACGCATTAGTCGCATCAGTGGGTATGCGTTGTTTTTGAGTACGGTCGGTTCTTTTTTAGGGGCTTTGATTACCTCATTGCTCCTCTTCCAATTTGTTGGCGTGGCGTGGGCTGTGGTGATTAACTGTTTGTTTTTGTTTGGTTTAGTGCTTTTATTACAACCGCATAGCGGGGTGCGGTGGTGGTTATTATTGTTGTTAGGCTTTGCTCTTTATTGTATTAAATTAACAAACATTGACAGTGAAAAACTACACTTTCAACTGACGAACAATTACGCTAATTATCGTGTGACTGAAACAACAGATCAGACCAGAATGCTGGAAATTAATTTGTCACCGAGCTCGATGTTAACGGCACAACGAGAGGGGTTTGCTTATATTGAATTTATTCGTGACTTTTTATTTAAGCAGCTGGCGTTGCGCAATAAAGAAATGTTGGTTATTGGTGCAGGCGGTTTTACATTAACGGCGGCTGGCGATTATAATAACCAAGTCACTTATATTGATATTGATCCAGCGATCAAGCCTTTTGCAGAAAAATATTTCCTGCAAAAAAAAATTAATGGTCGCTTCATTGGTCAAGACGCTCGTCGTTTTCTGAACCAAACATCAGCACGTTATGATGTGATTATTTCTGATGTGTATAGTCACCAAGTCACTATTCCACCCGCACTGCTTACAGTCGAGTATTTTCAGCAATTGGCCGGTCATTTAACGCCATCTGGGTTGTTGGTCGTTAACGTGGTAAGGAGTCCATTTTTTAGCGATCATTTTAGTAGGCGGGTCGATAATACTATTCATCAGGTTTTTAGTTTCTGTGCTGTTGTGCCATTGAATTGGCAAAGCTCACTCAGTAATATTATTTATATTTGTTCCAACCACCCTCATGATGACACGCTTTATACTGATAACCTTAACAGCGCAACGTTCGATTTTTTTCAAGCAAGTAAGGTATATACTCGAAACACATGAGTTTTCGGATTTTATGCTATTGCTTTTTCCGTCTGTTGCTTCCAAAAAGATTTGCAATAGGGCTGGCTATTACGCATCTTTTTGGAAGCAACAGACAAAAAAATCAACTTGCCTAAAAAACCGAA
>CANJFK010000203.1 GCA_947473535.1 Legionellaceae bacterium
TAATTGCCGAATATTGGCTAATGATCATGAAGCCACTGATAGATGTTCGATAGCCTTTGCGCTCCAACTGATAAATGAAAGAAAAAACAGATTAGACAAAGAAAGGCCTTATTATCTGCATTATTCTGGATATGATGAATGGGATTCAGAGAATAGTCCTCTTAATAGATTTGGGTGGACTAGAAGTAATCTGCCTACTCTACCTCCTCGTTGGCTAACACTTGTAAGATATCTTGGAGAAGGTACTGCAAAATTGGCCATGTCTATAAAAGAAGGAACTTTGCAGATTTATAACTTTGATGGTTTAACTTTGCATGCCAATGACAACGATTGTTTAGATGTTAACTCTAAAGCTTTTGTTTTAAAAATACTTGCAGATAGACAGGAGCGTCTACATTATCCAGAACCAGAATACGAACAATTGCATAACAATTGTACGGAGGATGAAATACATTCACTTGAAAGATTTGGTTGGTACGAAGATTCTCTTCCACAATTTCAGTTAATATACCCTCACTTCAGTCCACTTAATGAAGCTCAAAAAGAAGTTGCTAAGTCTACAGTTGACAGACGTAAAGGAATAAACGCCTTACGTGATGCTGATGCAAAAGAATGGTTTAACGAGAAATCAAAAGACTCCACTTGGAATATTAACAATATGATTGAAACAGAAATCATTACTGCACTACAAACTAGAGAAAATGATAAAAATCGAGAACATAAGTTATGGTCCTCTGGCTTCACAGATTGGAATAGAGAGCAGAAGATATGGGATAAAAGAAAAGCTGGTAAAAAGCAGTTGCTGCCATAGGTATATAATCTAATAGTGTGTTTTTTAGGGGCGGAATTATCCGCCTTTTTTATGCGTACTATATTTATAAAGGCTTGCAAATACTGTGGATACCCACAGGATTAGACCCACAGTATTAATACATATTTACACATAAAATATAGTAATTACAGTAAGTTACGATATGCCTTTCTAAATACTTACTAGGGCGTACAAAATGGAAACACAGCTACAACAGATATACCAATACTTAACTGTTTCACAGTTTATCGAACAATATAAAGCTTTTACTCACGGCGGGATGCGTTCCTTAATTTTTAATGAAAACACAAACGGTCTTGCTTCATCAGGCGCAATTATTAGGATCGGCAGAAAAGTTTTAATTAACGAAAATAAGTTCTTCGCTTGGGTTGAAGCCCAAAACGGGGGGACGAAATGATTAAAATATCATTACCTCTAAACGACTCAAAATTGGAAAAAATAACTTGTTGCTACCTTCCTAATATTTTAGAGCCCACAGTGTTTGATGTGGTAACGATAAATTCAGTTCTTGAAGCTATTAAAACCGAGTTATATAAGCCGCTTATCGATGCTCTTCCGGATAGTTTGGCCGATGAGAAAGCCTATGTCTTAGCTAAAAAAAGACTCCCTGCATGGGCATTAAACGGTGATTTCTATAGCAGGGTTACTAATAGCTGCTTTATGAAAAGTAATGGCTTGTTCCATTTTGAGCTAGACAAGCTGGATAAGGCGCTGGTAGCTGCCATTAAAAAAACTATTGCCAAACAATGTCCTTATGTTTATGCGCTTTGGGTATCACCTAGTCAGCGCGGCTTAAAAGGACTTATTCGTGTAGCTGATGACTTAATAAGCTCGGATGTTGATTTTAAGCAGGCTTTTATGCAGATTGAAAAAGCGTTAGCTGCTCTGGGGTTTGTCATAGATACCAGTTGTAAAGATGTCAGGCGCTTATGCTTTGTGTGCTCTGATAAAGATATCTATATTAATGAAGATGCAGAAACCTTTAAATTTGATATGGCCTTGTGGAGCCAGACAAGCTTGATGTTTGAGGGTAATGCCCAGCCTACAAAACTTATGTCTTTAAATGACACCACATTGGCACTTATGAGGTCTCCTACGCCAGAAACGCCAAGGGAAGTAGCAAAGCTTAGAACGATGTTAGGTCATATCTCATCGGATTGCTCCTATGCAGTTTATCGTAATGTAGTTTGGGCCTTATTAAGTACTGATTGGGACTGTGCTGAACAACTTGCACTAGATTGGAGTATGACCACACCACATAGGTATGAAGAAGCTACCTTTTTTCAGCTCATTAACAGTTTCAATAACGGGCATCTTAATACACCCACTATGGGCTCTATTTATCATCTTGCACGTGCAGGAGGTTGGGATGGCTAAGTCTACTGTTTCGGCATTACAGGAACTACAGAAGAACTTTTGTTTAGTTAATCTATCAGGGGAAATACGACTGGCTGATAAGCGGCAGATACAGTGTGCATTATCAGATGCTAGAGAAGCCGAGGTATCGTTTTATAAAAAACAAGATGGTGTGCTTTTAATGAAGAGATACCTTGAAACCCTACCTATTGACTCAGATAGTAAACAAGATATTGCTGATTTTTTTGTTAACCCCAATACACATGTTTATAACAAGATTGCCTTTAGTCCATTAGAGCTTCCATCAACGACTTTAAATTATTGGCGGGGTTACACACTTAAACCTATGTTTGGCGATTGGAAAGCTCTTGGAGCCTTTATACTAGATATTATTTGTGATGGTGATGAACAGGTTTTTGTCTATTTGATTTGCTACCTTGCTCATATGCTCCAGAAACCAGAAGATAAATCGGGCGTTATGATTGTTATGTTAGGTGGTCAAGGCACTGGCAAAGGTACATTTTTCAGTATGCTCAGAAAGATATGGGCTCAGACTGCACTGCAAATTAATGATGTTGATCAGGTCTTAGGCACCTTTAATGCAGCCTTGGAGCGTAACTACGTCATTTTGATGGACGAGGCATTATTTAGTGGCGATAAGAAATCATTAGAGAAGCTTAAATCTTTAATTACTGAGCCACAATGCCGGATAGAGCAGAAGTATCAGCCATCAAGAACTATTGACTCTTACCACCGTTTCTTTGCTGCCAGCAATAACGAACATTTTGCCAAGGTCGACAAAGATGACCGGCGTTTCTTGTTCCTGCGTGTGTCTGACAAATACCAAGGTGATCTTAAGTATTTTGAGGGGTTACATAAAGAAATTGCCAGTGGCACGCAACTCGCTGCTATGGTGCATGATTTGTTAGACTTAGACCTAACTACTTTTAACGTTAGAGAGCGCCCCAAGACACAAGAGCATCTTAGTCAGAAACTACAGTCTCTTGAAGGCTTTGATCGTTACTGGCATGAGTTACTGCAGTCCGGTATTCTTGATACAGGCAGTTATCCCAATTATCTTTCTGAATGGAAAGCCTCAGTATTTATATCGACACAAAGTTTAATTGATAAGTATAAAGCGACCAATAAGAATGCGGAACGTTATAACACTGTCCAGACAAACACCATTAATGTATTGCTGAATAAGTTATGCCCCAGTGCCTTACAGGCAAGATGTAGTCTAAGTGGAGTGCAACAGAGGGGCTATCAATTGCCTGCTATCCAAATAGCACGCAGAGAGTTTGAAAGTTATATAGGAGCCCTCTTAGACTGGAACGAGGACATCAATACGGTGAGTGAGATTGACACTACTGATGATGATTTTGAAGATATGTTTGTGTAATAGCCAGCACTGCCAGCACTTGCCAGCACAAAAAAGGAGTGGTGGCAGGCTGCAGGCCAGTGAGGGAGAGGGATAAGCCCTTATTAGCCAGACTTGCCATCTCTTTTATAAAAAGTAGAAGTAATAGAAATAGAGAAAACGCAGTAAAAGTTTTTTGTTTTCTGCTGACTAGGCTGGCAACCTGACTAGTTTAGAACAGGCATCTCTCCGACCATATAGAGCAAAGGTTCATGGAGTAAAACGGTATTCAGTCGCCTGCGTCTGCCAGCGAGCCCGTCGGCAAGTTCTCTGTAGCCCTAATATATTCATAAGCTTCAGCCATTGTTTTGATCTGCCTGTACCCAGAAGGCTTGGCGCCAGCTTTACGTTTAATACCTCCTGTTAACA
>CANJFK010000204.1 GCA_947473535.1 Legionellaceae bacterium
CAGTTGCCAGCGCACAAAGCAGGCTTACTGCCCTGCAGACGCTTAACTTATTTAGCATCCCCGTCCCTCATCTCGTCAAATCAATCATGAACGATAAACCGGGCATTTTATACCGCTGAGTGTGTAACGTGCAAGTGTATACTTTCTACAAAGGTTAAACGATATCAAGTTTTATTTTAAATCATGCTATGATATGGTCTTCAAACAGTCCCTTAAGGAAGAAATTCATGGCGTGGAAACCAGCAGTCGACTTGACTCTATTGCAACACAACAACCGACAGGTGACTGTTATTGATGGGACCAAAATCCTGTTTATCTGGCACAATGAACAAGTACATGCTGTGCAATCACAATGCCCTCATTTTAAACTTCCACTAGCAAAAGGAAAAATAAATGAAAAGGACGAGCTTGTTTGCCCCTTTCATAAAAGTGCATTTGACTTAAATTCAGGCGCCGTAAAATGCTGGGCTCCATGGCCTGCGGCGATTAGCCCTTTACTAGGCAAACTTTCCAAACCAAAGGAACTACAAATCTACCCTACTAAAATTCAGGATGGTCAGGTTTTTGTAGACCTTTGAGAAACAATAGCGGACAGAATTAGGGATATAATATGCTACCTAAAATGAAACATAGTGCACTACTCCTCTCATTAACGTTATCATGGACAATGACTGCCCATGCAGGGTGTGGTTCACAACTCAACGCAACCATTCAAAACTTTATCAATAAAACTCGCGTCATGTACCAAATACCAGGTATTCAGGTGAGTGTTAGCTGCCCCGGGGAAATAACACCGCGTGATTTTGTAAGTGGCACAACAACATTAGGGGGCACGGTCCCACTGCGCCCAGATCACTTATTTCAAATTGGTAGCGAAACAAAGCCATTTACTGCGACGCTTATTTTGCAGCTGGAAGCTGAAGGAAAATTATCCATTTATGACCCCATCAGCAGCTATCTAAAAAATATTCCCGTTTCGTGGCAAGCCATTACCATTCAACAACTATTGAGTCATACGAGTGGCATTATGAGTTATTTAGACACCGTCGAATTCCAAACTGCCGCTAAAAACAATATGAGCAAACAATGGACGGCAGATGAGTTGGTAAGCCAGGTCGTCAACAAAAATCTTCTCTACACAGCCGGGTTGGGATGGAATTATTCTCATACCAACTATGTGTTATTAGGCAAAATCATTGAAACCGTGACTGGAAACACCTATGGCGCTGAGTTAGATACTCGAATATTGCGTCCCTTGCATTTAGCAAACACTCACTATCTGCCTTCTTCATATGATAGCAATACGTTACAACAAATGGCGCACGGTTATTCAGCCGCAGGGTTCTTTCCAGATGAACCAAAAGATATCACGACACTAAGCATGTCTGCCGGCAGTACGGCTGGCGCAATCGTTTCAACCACGCATGATAAAGTCATTTGGTTGAGGCATTTATTAACAACCAATAACATACTACCAGAGATACAAAAACATGAGTTGATGCGATTAGTTGATCTTCAGACAGGACAAATACTGCCATTAAATAGCACTAAAATAGGGTATGGCGATGGAATGATGGGCATGTACGCCTCACCATACGGCCAAGTTTGGGGGCATGGTGGCCGAACATTAGGCTATAGCTCTGTCACGTCTTGGCTCAAATGCAATGACATTGTTTTCTCTACAAATTTTAGTAAAGTAAGCAAAGCAGATATCGACGGGGCACAAAGCAGATTCATTAACATACAATTAATGGCCTTGATCCAACAAGCAGATACTGGAAAAAAATGTTCTAGCGTAGGTCTTAAACCAATTGACATGCCCAACGTAATGTTCGATTTTTATACCCCCATTACTTGATCTTATCAGAAGAATGAGGTGTGAGTTCGAAGGCCAGTAACGTCTTAATAACGCAGGGAAATTACATCATCCCGAACGTAGAGAGGGATCTCCGAATCAAGGCGCAGTGCCACTTCGTGGCGATCCTTCATTATTAATGATCGACTCCCACCGACGCATCACTCATCGTGGTTAATTCATTGATAAGAAAATGTTTGGCTATTTCAAGAAAAATCGTCATGATACTAGGGGCTGTTAACAATTCAGATTTCGACGTCCCACGACTTGTTCGCGGGATCCATTTTGATCTGATTCTGTGCAATAGGCCGGTGCATTAAGCAGGATCACTGGATCCCGCGAACAAGTCGCGGGACGTCGGGCTTCGGATGAGGAATTGTCAACAGAACCTACTCCTTTGAACGCATTTTATTTATCATAAGTGATATACACACATCCTTAACAACAAATTATCAGCATTCTTGTTCTTTTGCAAAGTATGAACGCAGTCTGATCATGATTTGCGCTTGAGACGGGATATTACAAGGAACTTATACAAATCATGTCATTACATATTATTATTCTTGCCGCGGGTCAGGGTAAACGCATGCATTCAACAACATCAAAAGTGCTCCACAAACTTGGCGGCACACCAATGCTTGCTCGCGTAGTAGAAACAGCCATGCATTTAAATCCTGCGGGAATTCATGTCATTATTGGACATGGCGGAGAACAAATTAAAAAAGCACTGCCAACATTGCCCGTTAACTGGGTCTGGCAGGCACAACAATTGGGTACTGGGCACGCGGTAATGCAAGCACTACCGCATATTCCTTCCGATAGTCAACTATTAATACTTTCAGCAGATGTGCCATTGATTCAAGTGGATACGCTTCAAACGTTGATTAACCGCTGTCAGCCTCAAAGCGATCGTCCTGCCTCACTTGGTTTATTATTAGCATCCGTCGCGGATCCCACCGGCCTTGGACGAATTGTACGTAATGAACAGGGTAAGATTACGGCGATCATTGAAGAAAAGGACGCCGATGCAGAACAACGACAAATCAAAGAAATCTACAGTGGAATTTGCTGCACAACGTTCGCGGCGCTAAACCAATGGTTACCTAAATTGAGCAGCCAAAATGCTCAGGGAGAATATTATTTAACGGAGATCATTGCGATGGCGGTCGCCGAACAATTACCCATTGTATCGGTGCAAGCCACTGATAGCATGGAAATCCTGGGTGTTAACAATCGATTTCAGCTTCAACAATTAGAGCGTATTTGGCAAATGCGCATTGCCATGCAATTGCTACATGCCGGCGTTACGCTTGCCGATGCATCACGGATTGACGTACGTGGTGAATTGGAGTGCGGTATCGATGTCTTCATCGATGTGAATACCGTCTTTTCAGGCCGGGTCGTCATAAAGGATGGCTGTACGATTGGGCCCAATTGTGTTTTATCCAATGTGACACTTGGTGCCAATTGTCACATTTATGCCAACAGCGTGCTTGAAGACTGTTCAATGGATGATGATTGTCACATTGGTCCCTTTGCTCGCATTAGACCAGGAACTAAGTTAGCCGCAAACTGCAAAATAGGCAACTTTGTTGAAACCAAAAATGCAGTATTTGACGCCGGTAGCAAAGCCAATCATTTAAGTTACCTGGGCGATGTCACCATTGGTTCGCAGGTTAATATTGGTGCGGGCACCATCACCTGCAATTACGACGGGATCAACAAACATCAAACGATCATTGAAGATGGCGTCAATATTGGCTCAGATACACAATTAGTAGCGCCCGTCACCATCGGAAAAAATGCGACCATCGGTGCAGGCAGCACTATTCGGAAGCATGCGCCGCCTGGCGAATTAACATTGACGGTGTCCACGCAAAAAACGATTTATGGTTGGGTCAGGCCTAAAAAAAAGGAACGCATGCATGATTAGACATCATAGAAAACATGCGTCGACCAAAACTGGGATGCCACCAGGATCCGTCGTGTACGTTGGTGAGAATCCACCACAAAAAAGCAAAGCCATCATTCATGTTTATGATAATCAAGCCTGTCAACAATACGATGGTTTTAACACGGATGTGATTCATGAGGCGCTGGCGGCAG
>CANJFK010000205.1 GCA_947473535.1 Legionellaceae bacterium
TAGCGGATGAAAATATTGTTAATCCTGCGGAATTACTTACTGATGAAAATTTACGTGCGCATATAGAAATGTTACTCGACGCGCTAAATGAAAATCAACAGCAGGTTATTGCTAGGCGCTTTGGGTTGCGTGGTTTTGAAAAAGCGACACTTGAAGAAGTCGGCAAGGAAATAAATCTCACCCGAGAGCGAGTTCGTCAGATTCAAGTAGAGGCTCTCAAGGCGTTGCGTAATCTTCTTGAAGGCGTTGGTTTATCACAAGAGGATTTATTTTAACATGAAATTTTTTGATCGTCTGTTGACTGTTATGACAAAACCCTGGGCTGTACTAAGTTATATTAGCGTTTGTATTGTATCCTTTCTGTATCTTGATAAGCCCATCGCTTATTACTTACATGGTCTTGATCTTAAAACTAACATTCCTTTGGTATATTGGTGCACTCAATTAGGGGAGGGGCTTATCTATATTGTGTCTTTCGGTCTATTAGCATTGTTCTTTCGCTACATCCGACCTAATAAACAATGGGAGGCTCGTGCATGGTTTTTATGGTTATGTGTATTAATTCCTTATTTTATCTGCGGTGTCTTAAAAGTGACACTTGGCCGTGCTCGCCCAGAGTTGTTGTTTAACGAGCAATTGTACGGGTTTTATGGGTTTCATACACACAGCCCCTTTTGGTCTATGCCTTCTGGGCATACTACAACCATTACGTGTTTAGTTCTTGGTTTATGTATTTTGTTTTCTCGCTATAGCATTGCATTTATTCTTGCGGGCGTGGTCGTCATTTTAACCCGGATCTTACTGACCCACCATTACCTTAGCGATGTGCTTGTCTCTAGTTATTTAGCGTTTTTAGAAGTAGGGTTGCTGGTTTACTTATTGAAGCGAAAAGCTTGGTTAAAACCGGCGTATAGGACTATTGAGATGGAGCCCCGTCTTGATTTATGAAAAACAGGAATACTGATGAATAATTTAACAAAATCATCGAAAAAATTATATCGATCGCGCACCGATAAAATGATTGCAGGTGTGTGTGGTGGATTGGCGCGCTATTTTGGGATTGACTCCACCTGGATGAGGCTAATTTTCATTATTTTTTTGTTATTGGGTGGCTCAGCTATTCTAGTTTATTTAATCTTGTGGGTTATTATACCGCTGGAGGCCTAATGTATTTTTCTTGCGTTGACTTTTCGGCCTTTAAGTTTCCCGCACTGTAGATATTGGTAAGCCTTATCAATTTGGCTATGATGAATTGCAACATAAGCATGAAGCGCAGTTATGTCAATTTTACCAATTGCGTCACCAGGCACGCCAGCATCTTTTGTTAACGCACCTAATATATCGCCAGGTCGAATTTTATCTTTTCGTCCTGAATTGATGCACAAAGTGACCATTTCAGGTAAAGGAATGGACGTATCTTTGGTCGTTAAGTCGCTTTGATTTCTCCAAGAGACTGGTTGGCCTAAATTATTTTCAATCGCGCAAACTCGATGTACATCAGCTGGAGTGGTTAAACTCAAAGCAAGACCATGGCTGCCTGCTCGTCCTGTACGACCAATTCGATGAATGTGTATATCTTGATCAAATGCAAGTTCAAAATTGATAACGGCGGGGAGTTCTTTAATATCAAGACCACGTGCTGCAACGTCTGTTGCAACTAAAATAGAGCAACTTTTGTTGGTAAAACGTGTCAGAACCAAGTCACGATCAGCTTGTTCCATATCGCCATTTAACGCTAGGGCGCTAAACCCGGTTTTTTTGAGCATATCCGTTATAGTCGATGTCTGTTGTTTGGTATTACAAAAAATGAGGGTTGAACTTGGTTTATAATGTAGGAGAATGGCAGTTAATAAGCTAAACTTATTTTCTGTATGATCAACCTCATAAAAATGTTGCTCAATGGGCACTTCGTCCTGCTCTATTTCAACGGTTATTTCTTTGATGTTGTGAAAAAAATCACGGCACAGCTCGTTAATTGAGGGCGGATAAGTAGCAGAAAACAGTAGGTTTTGTCTTTTTTTAGGGCAAATAGTGATGATTTCTTTAATCGCATCAAAAAAACCCATATCAAGCATTCTATCGGCTTCATCTAACACCAGCATTTGGAGTTTATCTAACACTAATGATTGCTTACTTATATGTTTTTGCACTCGTCCGGGTGTTCCAACAACGATGTGTGCCCCATGTCTTAATGAGTCCAACTGTGGTCTCATGGGTGTGCCACCCGATAAATTAATAATTTTGACATTCGGCATAAGTCGAGCCAAACGACGAAGAGCCTGGCAGACTTGTTCCGCGAGTTCGCGTGTTGGACAGAGAACCAGTGCTTGTACAGCAAAAAACTTTACGTTTAGATGGTGCAATAATGCAAGACCAAATGCAGCCGTTTTACCACTACCCGTTTTGGCTTTTGCAAGAATATCATCACCGTTTAGCATGTAGGGCAAACTTTGTGCTTGTATGGGCGTCATGTGTTCGTAATTCAAAGAAGCAAGATTGGTTAACAACATGTCATTTAAGGGTAAACTGGAAAAAAGTTGTTTAGAACCTTCGTTATCAAGGGTGCGTGCGTTTAAATTATCAATTATTTCAGAGTGATCCATGGGCGTTGTTTAACTCGTGTTCAAAGCGAGGGAGGATACTACCATTTATTGACTTAAATATATACTAGTTTTTCATGTTCATGGCATCAATGGCTTTATGACTTTCCTCGTTATCGTGGTTCCATTGTCTTTCTGTAAATAATCGTCCAGCATAGATGCCTACGCCAGTGGCCGACATGAGAGCGCCGGTCGTCGTAACGGCTGCACTGGTTAAGCCTATGTTTAAAAGAAACGCACCAACGGATACTATTGCAAGACCACAGATCCCAAGTGAGAAAGCTAATAGACCCGCAACGAGTAATGCTACACCAATGAATTTCATCGCATCACTACACATAATTTGCATGAAAAAACTCGGATCGACCGGCTCGTGTTTAAGCTCACGTGTTAGTCGCTTTGTTATCGTGGTCGTAAATACTGCATCTCGCCTGTCGCCTTCTGGGTATCGCGCCGCTATAGCAATACTAAAAACATAGGCAGATCGAGCACATGTATAGGCATACGGATAATTATTACAAGCAGCAATCAATGCTAAACGATAGGCATCTGATTTGTGTGCATTAAACGTTGAGTTATAAATATCATTGGCATCTGTACCAAAAGAGTCATCGTCCAAGTCATTGACAATGTCTTCAAAAGAAAGTTCGATTTCGTCAAAGGCTGGTATTTTTCGGCCTGCAAGAACGCCTGCTTTAGCATGATATCGATTGGTCGCATTATGCATTTTCGTTGCATCATCAGCTAGTTGAGCCGAGTATTTAGATAATTCCACTTTGGATGAGATATCATTTAGTGCAGCAACAAAAGCAGCTGCATCAGCAGACTCACGGCAATATTCAGCAGCAGATGCTTTTGCTACAATGTGTGCGGCTGTCGTAGCATATGAATCAGGTTTTCCGCTCTCTTGGTAATGTTGAAGCGCTAGCTCGATTAATGTTGCAATAACTTGATCAGGATTTTTCATGTTAATTTCCCCGCTAGTATAGAATCAATTAAGAGAACGATGATTCAAAAACAGGATTATTAGGGGGAATACGGTTATCAGTGCGATGAGTAAAAATAGCTATCGGGTTGCTTGAGACAGGTTGAAACTGAATCAATCGGTGCATGGTGAAATTCCTTTTCTTAATTGGATTAATTTGACCTGTGGGTTCCATTGAAGGTCAATTGATGATCATATTAGCGTAAAAATTTCGTGAAGGCAACAGACAGTCTTGTCCAATGCAAGATGAGTCTCAAATGATAGTGTGATTCCAATACAAATGAGTCTGAAATAATCGTTAAAAAAGGAATATAGAGGCAAAGTTGTTCATGATAGAGAGATGAACATACGAATGAATGACTCGAATCTTAAAA